>CANLIF010000108.1 GCA_947491175.1 Actinomycetota bacterium | reverse complement strand
TACCTGCAGGCATGTGACGGGCAGTCACCTGCGACTTGGTCTTGCTCCGAGTGGGGTTTACCTAGCTACCTATGTCGCCATAAGTACTGGTGAGCTCTTACCTCACCGTTTCACCCTTACCTATCTCCATTAATGAAGTTAGGCGGTTTACTTTCTGTTGCACTTTCCCGTGGGTCACCCCAGGTGGACGTTATCCACCACTCTTGCCCTATGGAGTCCGGACTTTCCTCGAACATTGCTGTCCGCGATCATCCGACCGACTCGTCTACCTTAAGACTACGGGGATATCACTAAGGTTGAAAAGTGCTGGATTTATTACTCAAAGGTGGACTACTTCACCAACCAAACGGTTCTGCTCCCGTATCAACTGCTATTGGCCTGCAAGATGGTCGGATTGCTTTTGTTGGAGATACAACAGATGCGCCAACTGCTCGCGAAGTAATCGAGCTTTCCGGCCAATTGATAACACCTGGATTTATCGATAGCCACAATCACCTCTTACTTGGTTTCGATCCCGAGGCAGTGAACTTGCAAGATCTTGTGGAGTTAGAAGGTGTGCGATCACGTCTAACAGAGTTTGCCAACGCACGTCCAGACTTGGAATGGATTTGTGGCGAGAACGCAAACTACTCAGTTGTTGAAGGGCGCAGGCCGAACTCAAGAGACTTAGCCGGCATTACGAATCGGCCAATATTCATCACAACTTATGATCAGCATTCGGTCTGGTTAAACGATATAGCGATTCGTGCGCTTGGCATTGAACCTGGTGTGGAACTTAGTTGGGGTCGTCCTGAATTTGATGAAATTACAAATAAGCCAACGGGTTGGATAACAGATTTCTATACCAGTGCGATGACCACTCTGGGATTGAAAGCTCTGCAACGTGACATTCCGATGTATTCACCGGACCGCAGGTATCGCAAGTTATTAGCGAGCATGGAAATGGCAACTCGATTTGGTATTACGACCGTCGTTGAACCGCAAGTTCCAATGGCCGAACTCGATTTATTTAATCGAGCACTTAGCGAAGGAAAACTCAGTTCCAGAGTTATTGCCGCTCTGTTTCATCCCGTTGATGAAGGCGCAGATTTTAGGATGGAACTTCGTAACACGATAGATAGCCACATTGCATCGCCGAAACTATCGCTTGGACCAATCAAGCTTTACGCCGATGATGTAATTGAGCCTCACACTGCCTGGCTTTTGGATGACTACGCAAACAAACCCGGTCACCGAGGGCAACCAAGTACTTCAGTTGCCGAGTTTCATCACATAGTTGCTGAACTTGATCGAATGGGATTACAAACTCACACTCATGCCACCGGTGATGGCGGTATTCGATTAGTGCTAGATGCTATTGAAAATGCGGCAAAGCTAAATGCAACTTCAGATCGCAGGCATGGGATTGTGCACGTGGAATGTATTCACCCAGACGACCTGTCGCGCTTAGCCCAACTTGGAATAACCGCAGCTATGCAACCACGACACTGCTCCCCTGACTTGATCGAAGGCTCATGGATGAACAACATCGGCGAAGATCGCTGGGATCGCGCTTGGCGAATCAAATCGTTGCAAGCCGTCGGTACTCACATTGCGCTTTCCAGCGACTGGCAAGTTGGTGAAATGGATCCACTGGTTGGAATTTATAGCGCTATGACGCGTGCCTCGCTTGATGGCAAAAGATCCTGGACGCAAGACGAACGGATTTCACTTTCTGTAGCAATCGATGGTTACACCAAAGAAGGTGCTTGGGCCTGGCATCGCGAATCAGAATTTGGCGCATTGCGCGTTGGCATGGCTGCCGACCTGGTTGTTTGGTCCAGCGATCTAAACACGTTTGCGAATGACCCAGCTGGATTGCTTGGCGAAAGCACCTTACTCACCATCGTTGATGGCCAGATTGCATACGACGCGCGTTAAGCCTTTAGCTTTGCGTTCGTTGGATCGTAAAACGGTTCATCGCTAATCGTTGCTGGGGTGAGTACTCCAGCGCAATCAACAACAAAGTTTGAACCGGACGGAACATCAGCTGGAATGTTTCCAAGACCACAAGCACCACCAATGGTGTGACCGTAAGAACCTGAAGTTACATGCCCAATGATTTTGCCGTCAAGCAAAATTGATTCATCGTGGACGAATAGCGGTTCTGGATTATCTAGTTTGAGATAAACCTGGCGGCGATCTGGATTTTGCTTGCCTTCGATAGCGCTTCGGCCTACGAAGTCACCTTTCTTAAGGCTCACTGCAAAGCCAAGTGAAGCTTGATAAGGATCGTCAATTGGACCAATGTCATGACCCAAGTGACGGTAACCCTTTTCCACGCGCAAACTATCAAGAGCGTGATACCCCGCGCGGCGCAGTCCAAGTCCTTCGCCTGCTGTGATCACTGAGTCATACACAGAAACTGCAATGTCCGATGTTGGGTAAAGTTCGTAACCAAGTTCGCCAACAAAACTTACTCGCAAGCAAAGCGCCGAACCATTTCCAACTTCAATTTCACGAGCCGTTCCCCATGGTTGGTTTTCGGTTGAAAAATCTGCTGGGCTAATGCGCGACAACAACTCTCGCGAGTTAGGTCCCATGATGCCGATTGTGGCTAGTCCTGCACTGGCATCAAACACAGCAGCCGCATTTCCTCGGGCCGCCCGACGAAACATTGCCAAAGTCTTGGTTTGGCACGCGGTTGGAGTCACAACCAAGAAACGATCCTCAGCAAGGCGAGTAATTGTGCCATCGAGCTCGATGCCACCGCCCTTATTTAGCATCAAGGTATAGACGACTCGGCCGATTTTTACATCCAGTTTTGCCGTGGTTACTGATTGCACAACTTTCAAGGCATCTGGACCGGCCACTTCAACTTTGGTGAAAGTTGAAAGATCGAAAACGGCAACAGCCTCACGCGCAGCTTTATGTTCAGCCGCTGAATGCTCAAACCAGTTTTGGCGTTGGTAGCTGTATTCGTATTCTCGCTTTGTGCCACTCGGTGCAAACCAGTTTGCGCGCTCGTAACCAACTAATTCGCCAAATACTGCGCCGGCTGCGTCCAGTCGATCGTGCAACGGTGAACGTCGGATGTTGCGAGCTGTGTAAGGCTGCAGGAATGGCCAATGCATTGCATAGAGTCGACCCAACCCTTCAGTAGTTCGCTCGTGTAGGTATGGCCGATTCGATTGATACTTCGAAAAGCGCTGCACATCAACACCAGATACGTCATAAGTTGGTGTCCCTGCCACAATCCATTCAGCTAATGCACGACCTGCACCTGGCGCATAAATAATGCCTTGGCTATTAAAGCCAGCAGCAATCCATAAGCCATCAACTTCGGCAGTCTCGCCTAAACAAAAACTTGCATCCGGTGTGAAGGATTCAGGCGCATTCAAAAAGCGTGAGTAGTTAGCAGTCTTCAATGCTGGGATTCGATCTTCGGCAAATCCCTTGATCGCAGCAAAGTGTTCCCAGTCAGGATCGAATTCGCCGAATGCAAAGTCTTTAGCCAGCGTGCGCGGGTCAACCGGAATGCCATCTGGCTCAAATGCGCCAACGACTAATGAGCCATTGTGACCACGAACATATAAGTAGCCATCCAAATCGCGCAGCACCGGCAACGGCACATCAGCGCCTTCGATTGGATCTGTAGTTACGTGCACATGCGCGGCTGGATAAAGCGGGACCATGGCACCACAAATTTCAGCGAGCTCGCGTGTCCAAAGCCCTGCTGCCAGAACTAAGTTTTCACATTCAACTACGCCGTGATCAGTTTCCACGGCCGTAATGCGACCATTTGTTTTTTGCACGCCCGTGACAGTTACGCCTTCGCGAATTGTTACGCCTCGAGTGTGGGCACCTTTAGCAAACGCGAGTGCAGCGCGTCCTGGATTGACGTGACCATCTTCCGCATGGTGCATGCCGCCTAGTAATCCATCTGATGTTGCTAGCGGATGTAGTTCAGCAACTCGTTGCGGCAAGACTAATTCAGTTGAAATTCCATTGTGCCTGGCCACCATGTCGCTGTAACGCAATTCGTCTAGTCGCCCAGGAGTTCGGGCTAGCGAAAGTGATCCATTTTGTTGCAATGAAACGTTGATGCCGGTTTCTTTTTCAATCGCGCGGTAGGCATCAATTCCGTAGTAAGAAAGTTTTGTCATCGCGTGCGTTGCCCGGGCGCGAACTACTAACCCCGCAGCGTGCCAACTAGTTCCTGCGGCGACGGACGCTCGTTCAATGAGCAATACGTCTTTGTGCCCTAACTCTGCCAAATGGTAAGCGATGCTAGAACCAACAACTCCAGCGCCAACAACAACCGTTTG
>CANLIF010000107.1 GCA_947491175.1 Actinomycetota bacterium | reverse complement strand
TAGCAATCGCGCAATGCTTTCCGTTGGCACATTCGATTGCGCAAGTGAGCCCAAAGCTGAAAGCACTTCATGAACGCGGGCTTGGTCGCCTGTCTGGTTCTCAAATACCGCTCGCAATATTTGATTGGTTCGTTTCATAAATTGATCTGTGGTTTCAAATTTGGATTTCACCATCGCATAGCCTGCGGCTGCGCCGCCAGCAACAAGTGAACTTCCATAACGCACATACTGCGCTGGCTCTCCTGCTTCACTGACGCGGTAGAGATTATCGGAGTCAATTGTTAGGCCGCCAACTCCGTCAACGAGACCTGCTAAGGCAAGGCGTCGAAGGTAAATTGACCCATCAATAGGAATTCCAAGTGCGCCTGAAATTGCTTGATCAACGCCGTCGAATGATCCTTGCAAACCAGCATCACTAATTGGCACGAAGCCTTGACCGGGAGGCACTATCAAAGTTGCAGGATCGATATTCACAATCGCGAATTTGGTCCCGTCAACGGATTGCCGCAGGACAGTTATCGAAACTATTTTTTGCTTCGAATCAACCAAGGCAATCATTAAATTGTTTATGTCAGTTGCCGGATCTGCAGTTGGGCTAGCAGTTGGGGTGGCGGTCAGTTCAACTGGCAACGGCGCTGCTTGACCATCACCCCGAATTACAAAAATTCCCGTGAGCAAGGCAACTGCCAAGATCGAACTAATTAACCACTTTAAGAACGGAGGAATGCGATTCACGCTTGATACAGGCCTTGATCTGAAATGTAGTCACTCACTTTTTGTGGAACCAAATATTTTGTATCTCGGTTGTTGGTGAATCTATCTCGCAACTCCGTCGCGGAAATTCGAACTTCAGGCATCTCGACCGAAACCACATCAAAGTCAACAGCGGCACTTTGCCCGATGCGATTAACCGCAACAATTGTGACTGCACTTACAAATGCTTCCCATTCGTGCCAACTTGGAATTCCACTCAAGGCATCAGAGCCAACAATCCAAAATAATTCATCAGTGGGATTCAATCTCTTCCACTCGCGCACAGTGTCAATGGCGTAAGTCGGTCCACTTCTTGAAATTTCGAGATCACTTGCCTGAAACCGATCGTCTTCGCTGGTTGCTAACTTGACCATTTCAAGGCGATGGTCACCGCTGCTGAGTTCCCGATCTCGCTTCTGCCATGGATCACCAGCAGGCATGAAAACGATGGAGTCTAAGTTGAGTGCTTCATAAACTGAGCTGGCAGCGATTAAATGTCCGATGTGTATTGGGTCAAAAGTCCCGCCCAATATGCCAACCCTCATGCCTATAAGAATACTTGCAACTAGTGTGGTGCTAATCGCCGAAATCGAAGGGTGTTTGCCTTGGAACACATTGATCATGTTGTGATCGGTGCTGGCGCAATGGGAAGTGCTACTGCTTGGCAACTTGCCCTGCAAGGTAAAGATGTTGCCCTAATTGAACAGTTTGGAGTTGCCCACAATAAAGGCAGCTCACATGGTGGGACTCGGATTTTTCGACTTTCTTATCGCACTCCCCTATACACAGATTTGGCAGCGCGAGCACTCCCAGATTGGCGAGAACTCGAATCTGATTCGGGCGAACACCTGCTCGAACAAAATGGCCAACTTGATCACGGGTACAAGGAAGCAATCGACGAAATTGCAATTAGTCTGGATCGTCTCGGTCGAAGTTACGAACGGATGGATGCCGCCGACGCGCATGACCGCTGGCCCGGAATGAATTTTGAAGACCACGTACTTTATAGCCCTGACGGTGGTCGTTGCTTTGCTGACAAAACGGTTTCGACGCTAATTAGGCGAACTCAAGAACTTGGTGGCGATGTTCACTTAAATACGCCAGTACTTTCTATTCACCTTGATGGCGATCACGCAATTGTTGAAACTGAATCAAAAACTTGGTGGACCCCATCTTTAGTTGTGGCCGCAGGTGGCTGGGTTGAAAAACTAGTTGGACATTTATTTAACCTTCCAGAATTAATCGTTGATGCTGGACAACCAGCACACTTTCAACCAGTTGCTGGCTTGGAGTCAGAATCGTTCTGGCCGAGCTTTTTACATCATGGCGCCAATGGTCGCGGTGGCTCACCACTTGAGGCAAGTGCTTATGGGCTCTATACGCCAGGAGAAGGATTTAAAGTTGGCACTTGGAGTGATCGCAAAGCAATAGATCCTGACAACCGAGATTTTGAAATTAGTCAAAAACATTTAACCGAGATGAAGCAGTACGTTGCGCATTGGTTTCCTGGCTTGGATTTAGAAACGGCAGTGGCAACTACCTGTTTGTTCACTAATACGCCAGAAGAAGATTTCATTTTGGACCGGCGTGGACCAATTACTGTGTGTTCGCCCTGTTCGGGTCATGGATTTAAATTTGTCCCAACAATTGGAAAAATAACCGCAGAGTTAGCACTTGGTGGAAAGCAAACTACGCCACAATGGCAACTATCTAATTAATGCTTTGCGAGGAAAGAATTAATTCAAGTCTTCGGAATCTATTTCGTCTTCAAAATCTTCGATGATCAGTGGAACCATTGCTTCCTCAGGCTCACCGGTTCCGAATTGGCGAATTCTGTGAATCGCGAGCCGTTCATCTGCACTGAGTCTGCGCTTGTCATACAGGCGTTGATCAGTGCCGCGTGGACCTTGATGTAAGTCCCCCGCAGTTGGCGCCCAATCAAATACCACCGCGCTTGGACCTTCGCCAATCACAACTTCATCGCCCGCTACTGCGCCGGCTTTAGCTAACTCAAGTTCAATGCCAGCTCTAGCTAAACGATCGGCTAGGTAACCGACAGCTTCATCGTTTGCAAAGTCAGTTTGATGAATCCAGCGCTCTGGTCGCTCACCAACAACGCGGTAGCGAATGGTTTCGGCTCCCGACTTTTCGGTGGTAACTGTGAATCCAGAGTCATCAACTGATTTTGGTGTGACGATAACTCTTGGTCGATTCTCGGCTGCAAAGATTGCTTCGGCGCGCGAGGCTTTAACAATGTCGGCTAGCGCGAAGCCAAGTTCGCGAAGTCCTTCATGGCTAACGGCAGATACCAAGAAAGTTTGATAACCGCGTTCATGCAGATCAGGTAAAACAAATTCAGCGAGTTCCCGACCTTCTGGAATATCGATTTTGTTTAGCACTACGACGCGTGGTCGATCTTCCAAGCCACCGTACTCACGTAACTCATTTTCAATCACATCTAAATCAGTTAGCGGATCGCGATTAGGTTCTAAAGTCGCACAATCCAAAACATGCACAAGCGCAGCACAACGCTCGATGTGGCGAAGGAATTCCAGACCCAGGCCCTTACCTTGACTAGCTCCGGGGATAAGTCCAGGAACATCTGCCATTGTGAAAATCATTTCGCCGGAACGAACCACACCTAAGTTCGGCTCCAATGTAGTGAACGGGTAGTCAGCGATTTTTGGTCTGGCTGCAGACATAGCTGCAATTAGGGAAGATTTTCCAGCACTTGGATATCCAACTAGTCCAACGTCGGCAACAGTCTTGAGTTCAAGGATCACATCGCGAGTTGTGCCTTTTTCACCCAACAATGCAAAGCCTGGGGCTTTACGTTTAGTTGAGGCCAGAGCTGCGTTACCAAGTCCACCACGGCCACCAGCAGCGATGACATAACGAGTTCCGATTCCCAACATGTCAGTCAAAACTGTGCCATCAGCAAGCGAAACAACAGTTCCTTCTGGAACTGCCAATTCAAGGTGCTCGCCATATGCACCATTGCGATGATCGCCTTGCCCTGGTGTGCCTTTACCGGCACTACGGTGTGGACTTCGGTGAAAATCTAAAAGCGTTGTAACGGATGCATCGACTACAAGAACTACGTCGCCACCATTGCCGCCGTTGCCACCATCAGGTCCACCTAATGGTTTGAACTTCTCACGGTGAACTGAGGCGCAACCATGGCCACCATTGCCGCCTTGGACATGGAGAGTAACTTGATCGATAAACGATGTCATTAAATCTCCTTTCCAAAAGAAAAGCGGGCCCGAACCGGACCCGCCTAACTATAAAATCGTGCGGAATTATTCCGACGGGACGATGTTGATAACACGACGACCGCGACGGCTACCGAACTGAACAGCGCCAGCAGCTAGTGCGAATAATGTGTCATCTCCACCACGGCCAACATTGTCACCTGGGTGAAAATGTGTTCCGCGCTGACGAACAATGATTTCTCCGGCGTTAACAACCTGGCCACCGAAACGCTTTACGCCCAAACGCTGTGCATTTGAATCGCGACCGTTTCTGGTACTGGAGGCACCCTTTTTATGAGCCAT
>CANLIF010000106.1 GCA_947491175.1 Actinomycetota bacterium | reverse complement strand
GACTTGCTACTTCTGATGCATTTACTGGAAACCCTGATTCTGTTGTCGGTTTAGAAAAGCTCTCTGAGCATTTCCCAGCCGGTTCTGGTGATCCAACAATTGTTATCGGACCAGAAGTAGATAAAGATTCTTTGATCGCAGCTCTGTCAGCATCTGAAGGTGTTGTAGAAGTTAAGCAAACTACGACACAATTCATTCCGGGCGGACCTGCGCCGACTCCTGTAGTTGTTGATGGCCTGGTTCAAATCGAAGTCACACTCGATAAGCCAGCTGATTCGGTTGATGCGCAAGGTTACATACCTGGGATTCGTGAGGCAGCCAAAGCAGCTAGTGCAACTGCTTTAGTTGGCGGTACCACTGCGGTGAATTTTGATATTCAAACGACTAACACAAAGGATCGAAATCTAATTCTTCCAGTTGCGTTGTTGGTCATCGGAATCATTTTGGCAGTTTTGCTAAGAAGTCTCTTTGCTCCGGTGTTATTGATAATTACAACAGTAATCTCATTTGGTGCAACTCTGGGAATTAGCCATCTTGTGTTTACCCACTTGTTTGGGTTTGCAGGCTCTGATGGAGGGTTTATTCTCTTTACGTTTGTATTCCTCGTTGCGCTGGGAATTGACTACAACATTTTCTTGATGACTCGAGTTCGGGAAGAGGCCAAGAAACTTGGAACACGTCCGGGCATTCTTAAGGGTCTGACAGTTACCGGCGGGGTAATCACATCTGCTGGTGTTGTACTGGCTGCAACATTTGCAGTACTAGGAACTTTGCCCCTTGTATTCCTTGCAGAACTTGGTTTCGCGGTAGCGTTCGGTGTCTTACTGGATACCATCATCGTGCGAAGTCTTTTGGTGCCTGCACTTGGTTATGACATCGGCGCGAAAATCTGGTGGCCAAGCAAACTTGGTAAGAGTGAAGGTCCGTTACTTGATTCCAAGTTGGAATCGAATCAGGTACCAACTTCGTGACCAAGAAACACATAGTTGCTTCCAGTGGCGGTTTTGTGCAAACCGATCGCTGGGGTGTTGTGGCGCCTGGGCAGATTTTTAAACGAGCTCTTGAGTTAACTGGAAAAACACGTCCTAGAGTCCTATTTGTTTTAACGGCAAGTGGTGACAATCCAAGTTACTTGGCTACGAGTTATCAGGCAGTTTCTGGCCTTGGTGTTGATGCGGAACATTTAGCTTTGTTTACGCAACCAAATGTTCCAGTTGATGAAGCTTTCGGACGCGCCGACTTAGTTTGGGTTGGTGGAGGTTCGGTTGCCAACCTGTTGGCTCTCTGGCGATTACATGGAGTCGATGTTGCAGCAAAAGACGCGTGGTATCGGGGAGTAGTCCTAGGTGGAGTTAGCGCAGGTTCTATTTGTTGGCATGTGGGTGGCCCTACTGATTCATTTGGACCAAAGCTAGAGACAGTAACGAATGGTCTAGCGCTGTTACCTTATGGAAATGGAGTGCACTACGACACTGAGGCGCAACGTAGGCCACTTTTGCACTCGTTGGTTAGTGATGGAACTTTACCAATCTCTTACGCCACAGATGATCATGCTGCGGTAATTTATGAAGGCTTAAACCCGATAGAGATTGTGGTTGATTCGCCTGACAGTAAAGCCAAGGGTTATTGCGTTGAACTTATTGCTGGCGAAGTAAAAGAAACCGTACTTGAGCCAGGAAGCTTAGTTTAAAAATCGTCGGTAAGTAGCGCTTCGGCAGCGCGCCGACCGCTAGCCAACGCGCCATTTGTCGAAGAAACTTGGCGATAGTCACCTGCAATGTAGACACCGTCTGAAAGTCGGACTGATTGTTCAACGTCATGCGGCGCAGTCATCATCGGCAAGGCATCTGGAATTGGGTATGTGGCAACATGCGTCCAATTTTCGGTGGGAACTTGGTAAAGCGATGCTAGATGTGAACGAACTTGCAACTCGGATTGAGTTGAAGAATGAACTCCTAAGGCCGAAGACGAAATCAAAGTTCTTTCATCTGAGGCATATGAAGGCGCACTATTTGTCATTACAACTGTGTTTACCAATGGACGCGAAGTATCATCTAGACTTCCCTTAAATTTTTTGCCGTCAATGATTAAGGTGCTCTTACCTTCAGTCAGTTCAGCACCAGAGCAGTCAGCCAGGTGATACCAAGTCGTTACGGCGTTACTTGGTGGAACTTTAAGGCTGGGAATAAGTAATGACGCACTGCGAGCATTGGTTGCAATGACCACAGACCTACACCTAATGTCACCCTGATCTGTGCGAACCATTGTGCTGGCCACGGCTTGCGCAGTGACATTTAACGCAATGCTGCCACTGGGAAGCTGCGCTGCCAACTGGCGGGGAATGGCCTGCATGCCAGCTCTCGGAACGCCAGGTGAACCTGCGATAAATGCTTTGAGGGCTATGTCTAAAAATCGTTTAGAGGTGGCAAGCTCAGGTTCTAGAAAAACACCAGCAAGAAATGGCCGCAGGACTTTGTCGGTTAGGTCCGTTCCAAACTCTGCTCGCAGGAACGCGTCAGTTCGCTGATCATAAGATTCTGATTTAGTTTTGGTCAGTGCTAATCCAACTGCGTAGCGAGCGAATTTGAGTTTGCTCGAGATTTTTCCAACAGGAGCCAGCAAACTATCGATTGCCCAAGTTGGCTCCCGCTTAGGATCGGCCATTTTGTAATTGCGGCCATCAATCGAAACAATT
Organism: Actinomycetota bacterium; assembly: GCA_947491175.1. Lineage (GTDB taxonomy): Bacteria > Actinomycetota > Actinomycetes > S36-B12 > UBA5976 > UBA5976. Next base: position 1,625 of record CANLIF010000106.1, on the reverse strand, counting down.
ACGCCTGGTGAAAAACTCTTTACATCTAATGCCTTCAGATCAAGAACGCTGATTCCTTCGGGGTAGGCGGGGTTATACAACTGAAAACCACGATCCAATAACAAGCCATCAACTTGATCAGTTCGAATTCGGCCACCAATGTCATCGCTAGCATCTATTACACACACTTCGCGTCCAGCAATTGACAGTCGGCGAGCTGCGGCCAGGCCAGCCATACCGGCGCCAATTACGACAACGTCAGTTTTTGAAGGTAGGTCTGCCATAGCTATTACTTAGCAGCCAGAGTGCGCATCGCACTTTCGATATCCGGATCCTGGAAGACAAATCCCGCATCAATTAAAACCTGGGGGATAACGCGCGCACTACCTAAAACCTCTTGGGAAAATTCACCAAGCAACGACTTTAGTGCAAAGGCAGGTACGGGAAAAAGCGTTGGCCGGTTGAAAACTTTAGACATAGCCGTGGTGACTTCAGCGTTTGTTGCCGGTGTTGGGGCCGTCAGGTTAACGGGACCACTAATTTGTGAATTTGAAATTACAAATTTAATTGCCGCAATTTCATCTCGCATCGAGATAAATGACCAATATTGTTTTCCAGAACCAAGTTTGCCACCAGCACCAAGTTTGAAAATTGGTAACAAGCGACTCCATGCCCCACCATTTTTGGCGGCAACAAGGCCGGTTCGGATGTTAACAACGCGGACCCCGGCTGCGCTGGCTGGCTCGGCAGCTTTTTCCCAAGCCACGACAACATCTGCCAGGAATCCAGTTCCAGCTGGGTTAGTTTCGTCAACCCGACGGTCTGCGGTGTCGCCGTACCAACCGATAGCGCTACCGGCAATAAATACGCTGGCCTTAACTTCGGCCGCTGCCTTGGCAAGCAGAGTCGTAGAGTCAACCCGCGAGGATAAAATCAAGGACTTGTACTTGTCAGTCCAGCGACTATCTCCAACACCAGCACCAGCCAAGTTGATGACCACGTCGCAACCAGAAAGTTGCGCAAAATCAAGCTCACCTGATGATGGGTTCCAGTAAATTTCAGAAGAAGCCGATGGCTTTCGTCGGACTAGTCGCAGCACAACATGTCCATCTTTGCGAAGCGATTCAACTAGTTCGGTGCCGATTAGACCCGAAGAACCACCAATTGCTATGCGCATACTTCTACCTTGCTACGAAATATTGAATTAGGCGAGTTGAAACTAGAGCCCAAGGTCCGCTTCAAATGCGCCTTCTTCCAATCGAGCCTTGATGGCCGATAAGAAGCGAGCCGCATCCGCGCCATCAACTAAGCGATGATCGTATGTCAATGCCAGGTAAACCATGTGACGAACTGAAATTACGTCAGCGCCAGTGTCATCAGTAGTAACAACTGGGCGCTTAACAACAGCGCCAGTTCCTAGAATTGCTACCTGTGGCTGATTGATGATTGGAGTATCAAACAATGCCCCTCGGCTACCAGTGTTGGTAATTGTGAAAGTTCCACCGCTTAATTCGTCAGGGGATAACTTGTTAGTGCGAGTTCGCTCGGCAAGATCATTTATCTTGCGGGCTAGCCCGCCTATGTTTAGGTCGCCAGCATCCCGAATCACTGGAACTAACAAACCACGTTCAGTGTCAACTGCAATG
>CANLIF010000105.1 GCA_947491175.1 Actinomycetota bacterium | reverse complement strand
GTGGGGCGGGTCGGGCTCGAACCGACGACCCACGGATTATGAGTCCGATGCTCTGACCAACTGAGCTACCGCCCCTGCGAAACCCCAGTCTATTGGGTCGGTGTTGCGATTGGAATTTGGATTTCGTTTCTACGCAAGAACGATGGGGTCCAAGGTGGATCAAAGCGAGCATACCTTGGGGGACTGATTTCAGTCATTCCATTCTGATCTAACTGTTGTCTAAATTGAGCCAATTGACGTTCGTATGCACTCTTAGTCCAGCGGCCAGTAAATCTAGAAGCAGCAATCAATTGCTCAGGCATCTGCCTGAGAGTAACTTTAGAGTTTGTTGGCAACGGTAAGTCATCAAGAGTCATTCCTGCCGGCATAACAAAGCTGACGACCTGCAAGTCATTTGAAGATTCTTGAATCACTGGCGGTGTCATCGCTATTTTGATTGTTGAATTTTCAGACTTAGATTCTTGAATCACGGGGGAGGTCATAGCAATCTTTTTGTTTGGCTCATTGTTGCCGCTGATGTAACCAATTAGAGGACGAAATCCTAGGCTTCCAGCACTTTCAAAACTTGCAGTAACTGTGACGTCAGCAAAAACACAGGCTTGGTATCGACGAACTTCAAACTTTGGGAACTTGCGCTCAACTGTGTATTTTTGTTCTTCGGTCATGGTTTAAATGTAAGCCACAAATTAACTTGTATGACCGCTATCTTGCTAACCGCTTAGAACTGCCACTCTTTAATGCCTTGAGTTCCACCCATGGCTAAATCTGCCGTTATTTTGCCAATTGCTGGGACGTACTTAAAACCATGGCCGGAACAAGGCGAGCAAACTGTTAATGGTCCATGACGATCCAAGATGAAGTGTTCGTTTGGTTCATTGGTATAGATGCATGTTGCTGAAGTTACTTTGTCAGCATCCAAACCTGGGTACCACTGGGCAACGTATTCCTGGAGCGCAGATTCAAATTTGCGATTGATTTCAAAGCTGCGGTTATCTAAATCAAGCTCATCGTGAACTAGGTGTGAACCAACTTTCACGCCTTCCCCTGGTGTCCAGAGGCCATACCAACTGTTCTCAACTTCCGGTTGGGCGCTTAGGCCGCGATGAATAAAAGTCGGCCACATATCTATATCGTCAAAACCTGGTCGGGGAGCGAAGTGGGAAGGCTGGGCTCGAACTGCGTGCAATGGACGCAGAGTTACGTGATGACCAACCAACCTAGGTAGCCAGGCACCTGCAGCCACAACCACAGACTTGGTCCGCAGGGTTTGATCGGCAGTTTCAACAATTGCGTACTCGCCATCAACTTGGACAGAGGCAACTTTAGTGTTGGTCCAGATTTGCCCACCTAGTTCGACAATGCGTCGCCATAAAGTGTCAACGGTTCGCTGGGCATGAGCCCGGCCACCGTCTGGGCTATAGACAACATTTGCATCAAAGGTAATTCCAGGCCAACGATCATTTGCCGCTTCAGGGGACATGCGCTCACATGCAAGTCCTTGGGCTTTCAGGTTTGATTCAATGTCAGCGACTACTTCGGCTGGGCCATGATCGACATGACCAATTAGCTCAACTAATGTTTCATTTGATTCGGCTTCGAGTTCGCGCCAAAGCCCAAGGGCAGCAATACCAAGGGTTGTATAAGTCTGTTGTTCATGTCCAAGGCGAAAGATTCTGGTGCCGCCATGAGAACTTCCTGAAACGTGATCTTGGGTGAACTGCTCGATCAAAAGCACACTGTGACCGCGCTTTGCCAGTTGCCAAGCAGTTGCGGCGCCCATAGCGCCACCACCGACAACTATGTGGTCGTAGTTTGAATCACTTAAGTTCGACATTCAATAAAGATTATTTGAAACTGCCTGGATTTGCAGAGCTATTGGCAGATTTAGATAAACACCGTCTTGCTGCCAGTAATCGAACCAAACAGCAATGAGCCTTAGTTCTTGATTGAACCAATAACCCTAAAGTCATCTGTGACTAAGCCATGAACTCCTAGTTCGAGCAGTTTGGCTGCCTCGCTGACTTCATTAATAACCCACACGTGAATTTCGATCCCAGAGCGAATGCAGGTCCTGACAAACCGCGGAGTCACGACCTCGATGCCGTATTGGCGACGAGGGACCATGGCATTTAACTTGTGGGATTTTGAATCTGTCGGTGTTCTGCCAGACATCACTTGAACTACTTCATAGGGAGTCAACGCGGATCTGAAGTGTGGAAGTTCTTTTCGGATAGTTAAAGTGCGAGCTCGCGAGAAGGATCCGTTCACAATGTTCATCTTTGGGAAATCCCTGAGCACTTCTATCCCGGGGTTTAAAACATCATCTGACTTAAAGTCAATCGAAACTTTAGCGGTCGGGTAGTTGGACAGAAACTGCTCTAGCGTCACCCATGGATGCAGGCCGTCGATTGGATGTTCTTGCAATTCGCTCAGAGTTAGATCTGCAATTTTCAGATCCACGCCAGAGATGCGCTTTATGTCTGCGTCGTGGGTGAGTACTACTTGGTGATCTTTAGTCTTTCTAATATCAATTTCGAAATTCGTGATCCCAGACATCCAGGCAATATCGAATGCGCGTTCGCAATGTTCTGGTTCTGGTCGACCGCGGTGTGTCCAAATCGTGAAATTTGAGTTTTCGATCACGCCGCTGGCAACAATTCATGCCACGCATTCTTGCGAGCAATTCGAGCTAATTCTGAGTTTGGATTAACGACGTATGGTGTGCCCACAGATGCTAGAAGTGGCAAATCATTCATTGAGTCACTATAGGCAAATGATTGGGTTAAGTCATAGGAGCGAATCGAAGCTAACTCTTTCGCAGCTTGGGCTTTATGTGTTCCCTTGAGTAGCTCGCCATCAAGGCGACCAGAGTAAGTGCCTTCTAAAATCTCGCTCTTTGTGCCAAGTGCGCCCGTCATGCCGATCTTTTGGGCAAGTGTGGTTGCGATTTCGATCGGTGCATCAGTTAACAACCAAGTGTCATGACCATTGCGCTTATGTTCGTGAATTTGACTTAAGACTTGGTGATTGATCTTGTAGTTGAGCAATCGATTAGCAATGGCTTCGCACTCTTCGAGGAATTGCGATTGCCGACTGCCTTGCAAGAATCTAAAGGCCTTGTGGATCTGCTGCTCAATGACTAGATCTGACTTGGACTTTTTCCCTCTTAGCCTGGAGTTCTTGATCTTGAAGCTTGAAATGTTTCGCCAAGATAGCTGTCCGCATTCCGACAGGCTTTGAATAAAGTGACCTAGGGAAGTGCCTTGAATCAGTGTGTTATCAAGGTTAAAGAACGCTACTGGCTTAGGTTCGGTTGTCACTCCCCTAGTTTTAACTATCAACCTAAACTTGAGAGGCGAAATTAGGTAAATGTCGCATTAACAAAAGTCGAACTAGATTCCATTAAGTCACAATTAATTAAGGTGACATTAACCCAGGTAAACCCTTAACAATCACTTAACTTCAATATAACTAAGGTGTGAGAATTCTTATCGCAACCGAGTCCTTTTTGCCGCGTTCTAATGGAGTTACTAACTCTGTCCTCAAGGTTGGCACCAACCTAAAGAATATGGGACATGATGTGCAAATCTTGGCTCCCGGCAAAGGACCATTTGAAATTCAAGGATTGAACGTAGATCGCGTTCCCTCAATTTCCATTGATTCATTAGCACAAGTGGACTTCCCAACAATTCGCGTCAAGGAAATCGCAAACCGAATCAATAGATTTCAGCCAGATGTCTTGCATTTAGCTTCACCGTTTTTGCTTGGCGACCAAGCTAGGCGAGTTGCCAAGCAATATCAGATTCCTTCAGTTGCAATTTTCCAAACCGACGTTGCGGGCTTCGTTAATCACTATGGCCTTTCCAGATTTAGCGCATTAGTCGAACGCCGAATTCGAAAGATTCATTCAACTGTAGATTTGAATCTCGCTCCATCTACACATTCCAAGGCGTATCTGGAAAATCTTGGCATTGGAAACATCAAAATTTGGGGACGTGGCGTGGACACTGGCCAGTTCAACAATTCCTACCGAAGTGAAGCATTGCGTCAAAGTTGGGGAGCGGATGAAAACACAATCGTCGTTGGATTCGCAGGACGACTGGCGCCAGAAAAGTGCGTAGAAAACTTGCGCATACTTCACAACTTGGAATCAAAAGCCGGCAAAAAAGTTCAGTTAGTAATCATCGGTGATGGACCTAGTCGAGATCGATTGGCAACTCATCTGCCCTATGCCAGATTCACCGGACACTTGAGTGGCGAGGAATTAGGCCAGGCCATGGCATCCCTTGATGTCATGGTGACCACTGGTGAAAAAGAAACTTTCTGCCAAGTAATTCAAGAAGCTATGGCCTGCCAAGTGCCAGT
>CANLIF010000104.1 GCA_947491175.1 Actinomycetota bacterium | reverse complement strand
GAACACCTCCCTGCAACTACAGCTTCCGCACTACCTTGTGTTGCGCAGCCTGCGCTAACGGACGAATCACCATCAAGTCGATATTGAAGTGATGTGGCAACATCACACTCCACCGCACGGCTTCAGCAACATCATCGGCAGTCAACGGCTCAGCAACACCTTCATAGATTTTCGCAGCGCGTTCTTTGTCTCCCCCAAAACGCTTGACGGCAAACTCATCGGTCTTGACCATTCCAGGCGCAAGCTCAACAACCCGGACTGGTTCGCCAGCAAGTTCTAGTCTCAAAGTTTCTGCCAACGCAGCAACCGCATGCTTGGCTGCGGTGTAACTGCCGCCATTTTCGTAAACAATTCGACCGGCAGTGGACCCCATCAAAACTATGGTTCCTTCGCCTGACTTAATCAGCGCAGGTATTACCGCTTTGACAGTGCGCAAGGCCCCAATGACGTTCACGTCGTAAGCCTTGATCCAACTGTCAACATCAGCGTCAGCAACCGTAGTGCCGTCAAAGGCTCCACCAGCATTTGCAACCAACACGTTTACGGTTTTGTCTGCAATGTGCGCAGCCAAGGCATCAACACTGGCTTGATCTGTTACATCCAATTCCCAGACGCTTATTAGTGGGTTCTCAGTTGCTAACTCAGCGAGCATGTCCATGCGCCTTGCGGCTGCAATTACCTGAAACCCTTCTTTGGCTAATGCCCTTGCACTTGCTGCGCCAATTCCGCTGCTGGCTCCGGTTACTACTGCATATCCACGTTCAGTCATAGTTGAATTCTCTCGCATGAAGTCCGATACGTCACCCCAACTAGGCACATAAACTGGAAAACGAAACTTACCTCAGGAGAAACCATGGCCCGCAAGAACATCGGAACCATGATGGGTTCCCAAACTACCTCCACTTTCATTGGCATCCCGGCAGGAACTCTGGGTGACGTATCCGGCGGCTCAGTGGTTTTCGGAGCACCGTGCGCCACACCTTACCCATCCGTTGGTGCCTATTGCAAGGATGCGCCAGATGCAATCCGCGGCACAATCAGTAGTTACCAAGCCAACATTCACCACATGGACTTTGATTTAGGTGGCCCAATTTTTCCTAATGGAGTCAATGCAATCGATTTAGGAAATCTAGAATTTGACGAATCTGACGCAGCTGGTAATCGCGAGCGAATTCGTTCAACCGTTTCGCACATCGTTGCCAAGGGTGGCGTCCCAGTCGTAATTGGTGGCGATGATTCAATTCCAATTCCGATGATCGAAGGCTTTGCCAATCACGGTGATTACTTCGTGGTGCAAATTGATGCACACATCGATTACCGTGATGAAGTTGGTGGCGAAAAACTTGGGCTTTCATCAACAATGCGCCGAGCATTTGAAATGTCACACATCAAAGGTTTGGTGCAAGTAGGTCAGCGCGGAATTGGCTCAGCGCGACCCCAAGATTACGAAGATGCAAAATCTCATGGCGTGAAATTTGTTTCGGCTCGAGAAATAGCATCCAGTGGCATCCAGCAAGTAATTGATTTAATTCCAGCAGGCGTGAATGTGATTGTGGACTTAGATTGCGATGCGCTAGACCCGTCGATTGTTCCGGGTGTAATCGGAAGATCTCCTGGCGGATTAACTTACTGGAACGTCGTTGAACTGCTTCATGGAATTGCCAGCAAGGCCAAGCTATCCGGCTTTAACTTGGTTGAATTTATGCCAGATAGCGATGTTGATGACATAGGTGCTCTTAACAATGCACGTATCATTTGCAACGTGCTTGGACTAGTTGCGCGACAAAGTTAGGCCTAAACTCAAATCATGAATCAGCCAGTAATTGGACTCACCTCATACTTAGAGCCGGCTAAATGGGGTTCTTGGGATATACCTGCAGCACTCATTCCGTGGAATTACGTCAGCAAGCTGCAGGCTGCTGGAGCATCAGTTGTGATACTTCCACCAGATGCTGACAACCATGAAGCGATATCCCGCTTAGATGGCTTAGTGATGGCAGGCGGTGCTGATCTCGAACCTACACTTTATGGCGCTGCTCATCAAGAAGGCACGGATCAGCCACGAGTTGAACGCGATGCAAGTGAACTTGGTTTGTATCGAGCAGCACGCGCTGCAAACCTGCCAGTATTTGGAATTTGCAGAGGGCTACAAATCATGGCAGTTGCCCACGGGGGTTCACTTCACCAACACTTACCTGATCTAGTTGGAAACACCTTGCATCGCGATGCGCCAGGCACCTTTAACAATCACGGCGCAAGTTTTACCCCAGGCAGTCTGATTGCTGAACTCGTCGGCGCCACAGAGGTAACTGTTAACTCAAGTCACCATCAAGCAGTTGACTCCCCTGGTGATTTAACAGTTACCGGTTACGCCGAAGATGGCACCATCGAAGTCTGCGAAGATCCATCCGCTGAATTTGTATTAGGCGTGCAATGGCACCCAGAATTCAGCAATGATGAAGCAGTTTCGGAGAACCTATTTCGAGCTTTTATAAAAGTTTGTGCAAACCGTTAGTTTGCAAGCTCGCTTTTTACCGCAGTAACAAAGTTGTCGACATCTGCCTGTGTGGTGTCCCACGAGCACATCCATCGAACTTGATTGATCATGTGATCCCAGACATAAAACTTCGCGACATTTTGCAATGGCTCAATGCTCGCTGCTGGCAAAATTGGAAATAGTGCATTGGCTTGTGGTTGTACTACTTGGACACCTGAGATGTCTTTGATGCCTTGGTACAACTCCTGAGCCATGGCATTTGAATGCTGGGCATTCTTGAGCCACAAGTCATCTTCAAACATCGCAACCAATTGAATTGAGATGAAGCGCATTTTGCTTGCTAATTGCATTGCAGACTTGCGAACGTATTTCATCGCTGGAACTAAATCTGGGTTCAAAATCACGGCCGCTTCGGCTCCCATCGCGCCATTTTTAGTGCCGCCGAGGGAAACTGCATCGACGCCGGCATCTGTTGTGAACGCCCGCAGTGAAGTTCCTACTGAGGCAGCAGCATTTGAAATTCGGGCGCCATCTAGGTGGATGTACATTCCTAGCGAATGGGCACGGTCTGCCAATGCCTTTACTTCAGCAACTGAATAAACCGTGCCGTACTCGGTGGAATTAGTGATCGAAACCACCTTTGGCTGGGCACGGTGTTCATTACCAAATCCCCAAGCTTGCTTGTCGACTAACTCTGGAGTCAGTTTTCCATCTGGAGTTTCAACTTGTAACAGCTTTATCCCAGCAACTTTTTCTGGAGCGCCGCCTTCATCAACATTGATGTGGGCACTCGTAGCGCAAACTACGGCTTCCCATGGCTTGCACATCGCTTGCAAAGTTATGACGTTGGCTCCGGTGCCATTAAAGACTGGGAAAGCCTCTGCGTCATTTCCAAACTGCTTACGAATTACGCCAGAAAGTTGCTCGGTATAAATGTCATCGCCGTAAGCAACTTGGTGACCAGAATTAACATCGCCCATCGCCTTAAGGATCTCAGGGTGAATTCCGGCATAGTTATCACTTGCAAAACCGCGCCACATGCCATCACTCATAAAAATCCCTAACTAGAAGTATTTGTAAATCTATTGATTTACAGCGGTGTTACGTAAGCGCCGCTGATGCCGCCATCTACCAAGAAGTTAGACGCCGTCATGAACGACGAGTCATCGCTTACTAGGAATGCAACAGCTGCTGCCATTTCTTCTGGTTCACCAAAGCGTCCCATTGGAATGTGAACTAAACGTCGTGCTGCACGTTCGGCATCTTTGGCGAACAATTCTTGAAGTAAAGGTGTGTTAACTGGGCCAGGTGATAACGCATTGATACGAATACCTTCGCGCGCAAACTGCACACCAAGTTCGCGGGTCATGGCAAGCACGCCACCCTTAGATGCGGTGTAAGAGATCTGTGATGTTGCTGCTGCCATAGTTGCAACGAATGAAGCAGTGTTAACGATTGCACCCTTACCTTGGCGCTGCATGTAAGGAATTACTTCTTTGCAGCAAAGGTAAACCGAAGTTAAGTTAACTTCCTGAACTCGGCGCCAGGCATCGATACCTGTTGTCAAGATTGAATCGTCATCCGGTGGAGAAATACCTGCATTGTTGAATGCAATGTCAACCGAACCGTAGGTATCGAAGGCAACTTTGTACATGTTTGCAACATCGTCAGCACTTGTTACATCCGCTTTGACGAAGATTCCACCAATTTGGGCTGCAACTTTTTCACCTGAAACAGGGTCAAGGTCGGCAATAACAACTTTCGCGCCTTCTTCGGCTAACCGAATTGCTGTTGCTTTACCAATGCCACTTGAGCCGCCGGTGATTACTGCTACGCGGTCTTGTAAACGCTTCACTTACTTCCTACTTTCGG
>CANLIF010000103.1 GCA_947491175.1 Actinomycetota bacterium | reverse complement strand
GGCATGGAGTACTTCAACACGTTTGGCGGCAATCCAGTTTCTGCTGCGATTGGTCAGACCGTGCTAGATGTAATTGTGGATGAAGCATTGCAGCGTAATGCGCTGAATGTAGGTAACTACTTGATGGATCGCGTGCGCGAACTTGGTAAGTCAATCGAAACCATTGGTGATGTTCGCGGTAGCGGATTATTTATCGGTGTGGAATTTGTTACCGATCGAGATTCACAAACTCCTGGCACCCAGATCACAAAAGACTTAATCGAATTTGCTCGCGAAAATGGTGTTTTCTTATCTAGTGATGGCCCTGCGGATAACGTGCTCAAGATTAAGCCACCGATGATAATCGGGACCAAAGAAGTAGATATATTCCTTGATGTTTTGGAACGTGGCCTTAAATCAATTTAGCAAATGCAGAGCAACTTACTTTTTTGAATTAAGGCTGAATGCTGCCAGCGCTATAACGACCGCGCCAGCACCAATTCCGTAATACATCACATCATTTGCAGATTTTGCATCAACTAGTTCGCCAACAAAAATAACCGCGATGATGGCAACGATTACGCCAATAAGTTTTGCTTTTAAGTCATCCAGATTGTTAATTTCTAACCAGTCTGGGACATCAATATTCGTGTCCACAAATAGCTCATAGAGACCGTATCCGATAACGAGTAATACGGTTCCCAGCAAAATTGCATCAATTGATGCCAGGACATCGACGATCGTTTCCTTCAACGGAACTCGGTCAATTACTACGCCTAGCGCGGCCCGCAAGATTTCAACTGAGCCCAAGATCATCAGTACAACCGCTCCAACTATGGCTGCCAATGCTGGCACAATCACGACGAATCGGGATACTTCGATTAATCTACGCATTCCTAAAGTCTATAAGTGACCAAATGCTTCTGCTGTGTCAAAAAGTCCATTAAATTCAAAGGTTCTTCCAATGCGCCAGCATTGGTGACGTGGTACGTTTATAAGCAACAAGCCATTGTTTTCGGGAGGAATCACATGTCTGAAGAGACAACTCAAGCCGCAGAAGCCATTCGTACCATTTGGCAGGGTAACCCTTCCACCATGGCTGAACTAGATGACGAGTGCAACCCAAATAAGGTTTGTCGAAACATGAAAGATGTCAGCTACGAAGGCTTCGGCGACGAAGGAACAGATGTGGCTTCTGCCTGGAAAGCCAAGTTGGCTCGCGAAGGCAAACTTGCTACTGGCGCCTCAATTGCTGACCTGGTTTTTGGCACCAAGAACTAATCCCGCAGAATTCTCGGATACCTAATGACTACCGCTCGCCCATTTGCTGATTTAACTGTTGAAAAACTAACTGAAGACTTACGCGCGCTTGGCTATATCGCTGATCGCGGACTTGCTACCTCAATTTTGATTTCTCTCAAGCTTGGTAAACCACTTTTACTTGAGGGCGAAGTTGGTGTTGGCAAAACGGAACTGGCCAAGACATTAGCAACTTTGTTCCAGCGGGAACTAATTCGCCTGCAATGCTACGAAGGTATTGATACCAACCATGCGCTGTACGAATGGGATTACGCCCGCCAGATGCTTCACATCCGCTCTCTAACGAGCGCTGAATTAAGCGGAAATGCTGACGAACAATTATTTAGTCCAAAGTTCTTACTTGAGCGCCCGCTTCTAAAAGCAGTTCGTGCCGGTGATGCTTGCGTCTTACTTATTGATGAAGTTGACCGCGCGGATGATGAATTCGAAGCGTTTTTACTCGAATTGCTTTCTGACTTCCAAGTCACAATTCCAGAGGTTGGAACCATCGCTGCACTCACCCGCCCGATCGTGATTCTGACTTCAAACCGAACCCGCGAGCTACATGACGCGTTAAAGCGTCGTTGCCTCTATACCTGGATCGGTTTCCCAGATGCGGCTCGGGAAATTGAAATTGTTCGAGCTCGAGTACCTGGCATCAGCGAACGCCTAGCAACTCAGGTTGTTGGAGCGGTAAACCAACTTCGCCAGATGGAACTTGAAAAAGTCCCCGGCGTTGCCGAAACTATTGACTGGGTTGAATCCTTAGATGCGGTTGGCGCCAGTGACCTTAATGAAAGCAGCGCGGCTGACACCCTTGGCGCGGTTATCAAGGATCGGGATGATCTGGAATACACCATGAAGAACCTAAATGACATCGTCCCAAGCTCCTGAGTTAACTGGCTTTGACGAACTCTTTATTGAGTTTGCCCAAGACCTTCGCTTTCATGGCATGGTCATTGGCTCTGATGATGTAATTACTTTCCTGTCAGCTATCTCGGTGCTTGATGCTGGTGATGTAATGGATGTTTATTGGAGTGGCCGCGTTACGTTGGTTCGCAAAAAAGACAACATCCCGCTCTACAACAAAAGGTTTCAAGCCTTCTTCTTAGACATTAGCGATGACGAGCCCGATGCCAGGAAACTAAAACTAAAGTCATCGGCAAACGCTGGTGCCACTCTTGAAGTCCCAAATACCGAGCAAGGCTTGCCCGGAGATGTTCAAGAAGATGAAAGTCGTATGGGTTACATGGCATCGGCTGCAGATATCTCTAGGTATAAAGCCTTTGCCGAATGTTCGGATGAGGAAATTAACAGATTCCGCAAACTGATTTCAATGCTTAAAGTTTCCCCACCAAAACGACGAACTTACCGAACCCAATCCACTCCTAAGGGCAAAGTCCTGGACATGCGCCGCATGGCTCGGGAAACAATGCGATCCCTTGGTGAGCCTAAAGATTTGATGTTCATCAAGCGAAAAGAAAAACTTCGCTCTATTGTTTTCATCCTGGATGTGTCAGGTTCTATGGCGGATTACTCCCGCAACCTATTACAGCTGGCATATTCAGCCCGCCGGGCCAACACCAAAGTTGAAGTGTTTTGTTTTGGCACTCGCCTAACCCGGATTACGAAATCTATTGATAAGCGCACACCGGATGAAGCCATGCGGCTAGCTGGCGAATCCGTCCTGGATTGGGATGGTGGCACCCGGATCGGTGACGCGATTGCTGCTTTTGTTAAAGAGTCGCGTCGCTCGCGCCTTGGTCGCGGCGCGATTGTGGTTATCTGCTCAGATGGCTTAGATCAAGGTGAGCCGCAAGCCTTGGATAAGGCCATGCAGACCCTGTCTCGACTTGCGCACCGCGTGATTTGGGTGAACCCTCATAAGGGTGACAATGAGGACTACAAGCCAAATACCATTGGCATGATGATCGCCGATCCTTACATTGATCGGATTTTCTCAGGACATAATTACAAAAGTATTGAAGAATTTGCTAGAGAACTATCAAGGATGGGATGACGGAAATGAAGTTCAGTGTTTCATTAGTAGCACACGGTGATCGCGAGATGACCCTGGAAGAGATCGTAGAACTTGCTGATGCAGTAGCGCCGTTGAATGGCATTGCATCAGGCATGGGAACTTCTTCCTATGGCGCCCAGATCATGGTTGAGGCAGATAACTCGGCAGATGCAGTTCTTGAAGGTCAGAAACTGTTCGAAGCAGCCGTGGCCAAGACATCATTGCCGCAATGGGAAGTCACAGATGCTGACACCATGAGTGAAGATGAAGACTTTGCTGATTTGGATCTAATTCCCGAATGATCAGATTAGGCAGTTTGGCCGGATACCCGTTTGAAGGACCGCGCGTTCTTTCGGGATGGACTCCGCCTGCTGTTCCTGCGGTGTACGTGATTTTGTCTCGTAATGACATTGAAGGTAAACCACAGGATTATTCCGTAATCTATGTTGGCGACTCAGGTGACCTATCAACCGTGGGATTTCCGTTCAAACATCGTCGCTCCCCTAACTGGATTGAGCGCGCCGGATCTAAATACAACTTGCACATTGCTTACTTTGAGATCCCAGGTGGCCTGCCATCACATCGCCAGCAAATCTGCGAAGAACTGATGGCTATTTATGACCCAAGCTGCAATGAAGAGAAATTTGAAAAGACCTGGAAAGACGAATGGATCGGCGAATACTCAACCCCAGTTACTGATCCCCTAACAACTGATCGGGATCCAAACACTTCGCATTAACTTTGCCAACAAAAAAGAGCCACAGTTTCCTGTGGTTCTTTTTTAGTTTCGAATTTAGATGTCTACTCCAACACCATGCATCTGACGGGAACGACGAACGCCCATCGCTGGCTTGTTGACTGAGTCAACAGGAGCTTGCGCAACATAAGTTGCGCCAGTGACGATGCCTTCAGCCATGCCGTAAAGAAGTGGCAAGGCTCCAGCAACAATTCCACCAGTTTGATTGATCTGGGTTAGGCCGCCGTGAATTACTTCGGCGTCCTTTTTAATTTCCCATACTAAGTCGGCTGCTTCTTCGAGCGCGCCAGCAACCTTAGTGAGCTGGCGACCAACGATGAATAGGTAAACCGCAAGACCTGCGATCAAAGCTGTTACATCAATAACGGACCATAAAGCTAATGTGCTCATGAACGTACCTTTTCTAGTACCCGGCCTAGGAACAAGTGATGTTCTAGACCTTCATTTAATACG
>CANLIF010000102.1 GCA_947491175.1 Actinomycetota bacterium | reverse complement strand
TATCAGGCTTGTGACAAATAAGAATTCAGCAACATAGTCACGATCACTTACGCCATCGATGGAGTTTTCGACCACGCCTTCAAACCCGAGATCTTTGGCAAGTGCAACTGGATCTAGGTCCAAACTGGTTCCAGCTAATGCGCCACTGCCCATTGGTGACTTAGCAGTTCGCTTATCCCAATCGGCAAACCGATCAAGGTCGCGAGCAAATGCATGAATGTGTTTTGCAAGTTCATGACCAAATGAAACCGGTTGGGCGTGCTGTAAGTGTGTGAACCCAGGAGCTGGGTGATCCACGTGCGCTTGGGCTTGCACTAACAGTGCTGATTGCAGGTCACAGACCGCCACAGCAAGCAGGCGAGCGTTATTACGTAAATACATGCGCAAGTCAGTAGAGACCTGATCATTACGGCTACGGCCCGCACGGAGCTTGCCACCAACTTCTGGACCAATGGTTTCGATTAAGCCGCGCTCAAGAGCGCTATGCACGTCTTCATCGGCTGGAGTTGGAATGAAATTCCCGGCCGCTGCATTTGCTAGCAAAGTATCTAAGCCTTCAAGCATGGTTTTAAGTTCATCTTTGGTCAGCAATCCAGCGCTGTGAAGCACTCGAGCATGGGCCTTGCTCTGGGCGATGTCATAGGGAGCTAACACCCAATCGAAGTGAACGGATGCACTGAGGTTGGCCATGGCATCACTTGGCCCGGATGCAAAACGTGCGCCCCAAAGTCTGGCGTCGCTTGTGTTACTACTCACGATTGCTCTCCCTTAATTTGAGTTCTATTGTCTCGGTTGATTAGGTTCTGGCTAAGTCTTGAAGTTCTTGACACACCGATGCTCCCCCAGCTGGATCACGCGTTATCAACATCACGGTGTCATCTCCAGCAACGGTTCCGATGATTGATTCCAACCCGCTGCGGTCAATTGTGGACGCCAGATAACTTGCGGCACCTGGAGAAGTACGAACCACAACGATGTTTGCGGAGTAATCAACGCTGGCAGCAAGCTCAGTCATTGCGCGAGAAAGCCGGGAAGCATCACGAGTAATTGGCGTACCAGTTCCATCATCAGGAATTGCATAGCAAAGTCCATTTGGTCCCTTAGAAATTTTGACTGCACCCAGAATTTCTAAATCTCGACTCAGAGTTGCTTGGGTAACAGTCACACCTTTACGTGCCAGCAACAAAACAATCTCGGCCTGTGACGAAACTTCATTAGACGTGATGATGTCTTGAATTAGCGCTAGCCGTGATGCACGATTTGTCATTTTGTAACCTGCGTTCCTTGGTCACTTAAGTTTCCAACAACGCGGACCGTAGGAATTCCACCTTCGATTGCGCGCAAGCACGCTTCCATTTTTGGCACCATTCCCGATTCGAGTTTGGGTAACAACGTGGCTAACTCAGCTGCTGTCATTTTGCTAATCAAGGAATCACGATCTGGCCAGTTGGCATAGACCCCTGGGACGTCTGTCAGCATGATCATTTCGCTGGCCTTAAGCGCGATGGCAACTGCAGACGTTGCAGTGTCTGCGTTGACATTAAAGAGTTGACCATCAATTGCCCGCGCAGCTGTTGAAATTACTGGCACTTCGCCGTACGCAAGTCTCGCCGTGATAGCGCTGGCATCAACCGCTACAACTTCACCAACCAATCCAATGTCTTCTTGAATTCCATCAACCAAAACGGTGCGATGTTCCGCGGTAAGGAGTCCATCGATATCTCCAGGCATTGAAATCGCTGGAACGCCACTTGAGTTCATTAGATCAACAAGTTCTTTATTGACCTCATTCACTAAGACGTCACGAACTACTTGAACTGACTCTGCAGTTGTTACTCGGTAGCCACCTTTGAATTCAGAAGTAATACCCGCGGCTTTTAGGCCAGCTGAGATTTGCGGTCCGCCGCCATGAACTACGACTGGATTCTTGCCCACTTCGCATAGCTGCTTAACACCAGTGACAAATGCAGCTAGCGCATCCTGATCAACCATGGCGTTGCCACCAAATTTGATGACAACTGTCATGGCGCAATGCCGATTGCAGTTAAGCCTGTGGTTTCTGGAAATCCGCAGATGAGATTCGCATTTTGAACGGCTTGCCCGGCTGCGCCCTTGATTAAGTTATCGATGGCCACGATTACGGTTGCCCGATTGGTTCTATCGTCTTTAGCGACTTGAATGTGCACTGCATTGGAACCAAGAGTTGATGCAGTTACTGGTAACTGGTCTTCTGGCAGTACTGTCACGAATGCTTCGCCCGCGTAGTAATCGTTGATTACTTCGCGAAGTTTTGCGCCGCCAAGTTCGGTCTTAACGCTGATGGTTGCCAGGATTCCACGCGGCATTGGAGCCAGCATTGGAGTGAAATTAATTTGAACTTCAGTGCCGGCGAGCTTACTTAAAGTTTGTTCGATCTCGGGGGTGTGCTGATGA
Source organism: Actinomycetota bacterium (assembly GCA_947491175.1). Lineage (GTDB taxonomy): Bacteria > Actinomycetota > Actinomycetes > S36-B12 > UBA5976 > UBA5976. Next base: position 2,086 of record CANLIF010000102.1, on the reverse strand, counting down.
GTGCCACCAACTTTGTAAGCCGACATTGAGCCTGCAACTTCACTGTTCAGTAAATTCACTTTTGCGCCACGGCCAGCGCCTGAAGTTCCAGAGGCCGCCACCACAATGATGTCCTTTGCGTCAACTGAATTTGTGGCAAGTAACGGAGCTAACCCAAGTTCAATAGCCGTTGCATAACAACCAGGATTTGCAATTCGTGTGCTGCCAGATATCTTTTCCCGAACGCCATGAATTTCAGGAATGCCATAAGTCCAGGAACCGGCGTACGCTCCCCCATAATAAGTGTGCCAATCTTTGTCATCTTCTAATCGGTAGTCCGCGCCCAGGTCAACTATTCGAATGTCATTTGGAAGTTTTGCAATCAATTCGGCAGACTGACCGTGTGGCAGCGCAAGGAAAACTAAATCATGATTTGCAATTGCCTTTGGAGTTGAATCTGCAAATACTTTGTTAGCCAATTCCGGGACGGATGAAAATTGTGGATGAACCTGGGCCAAAGTTGAACCAGCATTAGATCCGGCAGCGATAACACCCAGGTCAAAATTCGGGTGGGCATGAATAATTCGAATCAACTCAGCGCCGGCGTATCCCGAGGCCCCAACTATCGCTACCTTTAAATTGCTAAATTCACTCATATGCATAACTATACGCATGATTGCATAAATACACAATTATTCCTAGCCGCCCGATTCCCGTTACTAATGAACAATCCGTTAACCAAGCGAGTTTAAGTGGATTTGGTTCGATTGGTAGGCAAGGATGAAGTTCGAAGTTAGTTTTAATGTTTTCAGAAAATCCCCCGATTCAAGGAGTTAATCTCAGTGCCAAGTACTGCCGCCAAGCTAGTTTCTGAATTTGTAGGCATGGCATTACTTGCCTGCGTAGTTGTTGGATCCGGAATCATGGGAACTAACCTGTCTGATGATCCAGGCGTAGCACTTCTGATTAATACCATTTCAACAATTTTTGCGTTAGCAATATTGATTCTGATTCTTGGTCCTATCAGTGGTGCGCATTTTAATCCTGCAGTAACTCTCGTCTCGCTTGCTAACAAAACAATGCAGGCTAGGGATGCCCTGGCCTACATTGGCGTTCAAGTCGCTGGCGCAATAACTGGCGCAATCGTGGCAAACGCAATGTTTGATTTAGCTGTGATCGAAATTTCAAAGACTGACCGAATCACAGTTGGCAAATTACTCGGTGAAGTAATTGCAACTGCTGGTTTGATACTTGTGATTGGGGTTCTAATAGACCGCGCACAAACTAGTTTGATTCCAGTTGTTGTTGCGGGCTGGATTGGTTCTGCTTACTTCTTTACTTCTTCTACTTCATTTGCAAACCCTGCAATTACGATCGGCCGAGTTTTTTCAGACACGTTTGCCGGTATTGCGCCGAGTTCGGTATTGCCATTTATTGTTGCGCAATTGGTGGGCGCCACGATAGGCATGTTTGTGGTTAAGTCGATTGCAAAAGTTAAATAACTTTTAGAACTTAATTAACGAAGAGTTGCGCCGAAAGATTTTGCGGCTGCATCTACGCCAGCTTGGCGAGCTGCTGCAACTTCCTCGGCAGCAAGCGTGCGATCTTGCGCGCGGAATCTAAGTGCAAATGCCAAAGACTTATGTCCTTCAGCAACTTGGGTACCTTCGTACACATCAAATAGTCGAATGTCTTCAAGTAAATCGCCAGCAGCTACACGAACCACATTCAAAACCTCAGTTGCTGCAATCTCAGCTTTAACAACCAGCGCAATGTCTTCCTTAGCAACTGGGAATGTCCAAATCGTCGGAGCAGATGCAACTACGTTTGCTGCATTCAAAACTGCCGAAAGATTCAGTTCCAGAGCAACTGCTCGCTTTGGCAACCCAAGATTTTCCAGTGCCTTCGGAGTAAGTTCGCCGGCGTAACCAATCGAGTCACCATTGATAGATAACGCAGCACATCGACCTGGGTGCCATGGCGCATTTTCGCCTGTAGCCACATCAATCTGAACGCCAAGTTCAACACCAAGTGCTAAGGCAATGTCAATTGCATCGCTCCAGGTAGCCAGAGTTGGCTTAGTACCGAGCGCAGCAGGCCGTAACGC
>CANLIF010000101.1 GCA_947491175.1 Actinomycetota bacterium | reverse complement strand
TTGATGAGTGTCATCCGTGATGTTGATGCTCGAGTTCAAGAAGTTTTCTCGCAGGCTTACCAAGACACTTCGCGAGAATTCATGTCAGTCTTTGCCCGGTTATTCCCAGGTGGTGAGGCTCGCATGATCCTCACCGAGCCAAACGATTTACTGAACTCCGGCGTTGAAATTGAAGCGCGCCCACCAGGCAAAACTTACAAGCGATTGTCGTTGCTATCAGGTGGTGAACAGGCGCTAACTGCCGTTGCCTTCTTGGTGGCGTTGTTCAAGTCCCGTCCAAGTCCGTTCTATATCCTCGATGAAGTTGAAGCTGCACTTGACGATGTGAACCTTGGTCGCTTGCTAGAAATTTTGGCTGAGCTACGCGCTAACTCACAATTGTTGATCATCACTCACCAGAAGCGCACTATGGAAATTGCAGATGCGCTCTATGGCGTATCGATGCGCGGCGATGGTGTCACTCAAGTAATTAGTCAGCGCATCACGCACGATGACCATGACAATCCAGAGCAGCGTGCCGATGCTCACATGGCAAACAATTCCTAATCAAAGGACTAGTCGATGATTGATACTTCATTGGTCATTTATGTTGCCATTGCGGTTGCGCTGGTAATTGCAATTTTGGTTTTTGTTTTTGCCAGAAAGTCCGGAAGTAAAGTAAACGGCGTTCCGGTAATTCCAGCTAAGGCCACTGCCGAGGTGATCGCTAGCGATTTAACCGATAACGAAATTCTTGGCACGGTTGAGTCCAAATCACTTCCAATGGATGTTCCTGAATCCATGGAAGGGCGAAAACTTAAGTTGCGCGAGCGTCTTGGACGTTCTCAGGGATCCTTAGGGCAGGTATTCAAGCAAACATTTTCCGGTTCAACGATTAGCGAGGATGCTTGGCAGGATTTAGAAGACACCTTAATCATGGCTGACTTAGGCGTCAGTGCTGCAGCTGGAATTGTCGAGACGTTAAAGAATGCAGTTAAAAAATCTGGCGCTAGTTCTGCTGAAGACTTGCATTCCATTGCTAAATCGGAACTGACCAAATTAGTCGATGGTGGGTTTGATCGCACACTTCACATTGATCGCCACGCGGATCGCCCAGCCGTTGTTTTAACAGTTGGCGTGAACGGTACTGGTAAAACCACAACCACTGGCAAACTTGCTCGAATGCTATCGGCACAAGACAAAGATGTATTACTTGGCGCGGCAGACACTTTCCGCGCAGCCGCCGCCGAACAATTAACAACCTGGGGAGATCGAGTTGGCGTGCCTGTCGTTAGGGGAGCCGAAGGCAGCGACCCAGCATCTGTTGCATTTAAATCAGTCACTGCGGGCTTAGAGCAGGAAGTTGATGTTGTATTAATCGACACTGCTGGTCGCTTGCATACCAAGCAGGGTTTGATGGATGAACTAGGCAAGGTTTATCGCGTTGCTGGAAAACTTGGCGCAGTAGATGAAGTGCTTCTGGTTATTGATGCCACAACTGGTCAAAATGGTTTGACACAAGCAAAAGTATTTAGCGAAGTAGTTCCAGTTACCGGAGTAGTACTGAGCAAATTAGATGGCACCGCCAAGGGTGGAATCATTGTTGCGATTCAAGAAGCTTTAGGTGTCCCAGTTAAGTTGGTGGGTCTTGGTGAAGGTCCAGATGACTTGGCACCATTTGATGCTGCTGATTTTGTATCTGGACTTCTAACCTAATCAAGACTTTTAAAAAAGCCATTAAACATTGAAGACTTGCGTAATAATTTAATCTCAATTGTCAGTTTTCCCTGTATATCCACTTTGTCTGGATTAAGGTTTATATCAAGATTTAGATCGTATTAGGAGTTCAGATGAAAACTCGGAAACTTCTGTCAGGCATTTTGATCGCAGTATTGTTTGCTGGCGCGAGCGCAGCACCAGCGCAAGCTGCATCCAAAAAGTATCAAGTGACAGGCACCATCAAAGGCGCCACAGGTAAAACTGTTTTGTTGATTGCAAACACAGGTCAAGTATTAGCTACTCAGAAAATAACAAAGAGCAGCACTTCACTCATTCTTAAATCTACTCGGGCGACAACAAATTTGAATGGCTCGACTTTGCAGCTAGTTACAACTTCAGGTGGTGATTATTTTGGCCCGGTTGTACTTGGCTGGAAAACCAAGTCCCTGGTCTATACCCAGCTGAGCACAACACCAAATAGCTCTGGTAAATATTCAATTGGCACAGTGACCGTAAAGGTAGTCTCTGCTAGCAGACTTCAGGGATACGCATTGGTATCAAAGAGCTTGTCCACATCAAAAAAGACTATTAAGACCGTCACCGTAAAGGCAAGTAACTATAAGCCGGTTGGTGTTGGTACTTACGGCAAAACTGCAGGAGGTTCCACAGCTGCATTACTACCGCAATCAAGGGGACTGCTCGCGACCGGAATTCTTGGTGACATTGACATTCGATATGCCATCACAGAGGACCAAAAATTTGATGGCGGTGACGCAGATGGCGATGGTTTAACAAACGCATTCGACGTAAATGATGATGGCGACGCCGTGCTAGACCAAGCGGACTCGAATAGCCCAACACCAAACGCTGGCGCAAACTGTCAAGTAGGTGCTTCATTTAACATCTTCACTAACTTCAAGAACACTGCAACAAATCTGGCGGGCAATATCAATGTTTACGGCACTGGTGATACCGCTGCTACCAATGCGAATATTGCTACCGCATTAACCGACACAATGTCGATCGTGCTGCAACCAATCACAAGTGTTTGTGGATCAAATGTGACAAAGTCGGAATTCAAGGGAGTTGGCGCGTTGCCATACGCCCCTGCTAGTTATGTTGACATCACTGACAAGAGTGGTGGCACTGGTGATTACCAATGGACGGTAGGAACTGGCCAAATAAGTGGCAATACAGTTACTGGCTTAGCAGCATTTACGTTTACGGCGTCAAATCAGATTTCGGGCCAGGACGTATTGATGCAACGAGTAACCACGGCGAATGGCAATGTCTATGAGTTTGCCGGGACAATGGGATTCGTTTTTGTAACCCATCCACTTCCTCTTCGCTACAGCATTGATGATGGGGGCAATTGGAACGACTTCGAATTTAGCGGCGGGTCAGCAAGTTATGGCACGGCTCAAAAGATTGCTCTTGCGGATGACACTAAATTGACAGTTGAGTTTGCGGTGCCGCAGCGTCTTGCTTTCGATGGTGAAACTGCTGGGTATTGGGATCTTGGAAACATGACCTACTCACCAGATGCGCCAAATGCTTTCGGCGGCGGCAATGGTCCTGGTAAGTGTGATAGTCAGTCGAAAACTGATTCAACTGCAGACTCAGCAGTTACAACTACCACTCGAACTTTCCAACTCGCATTCACTCTTGGAACTTGCTTTACTGAAAAAAGTATGAGTTGGGGAACTCCTGGACAGGAACTTCAGGGTGGCCTAGACATCCAAGTTGTGCCTGTTGGCGGTGGAGGCAACTCCGCTCAAAAGTTGGGAATCTCGGCAGCCTTGTAATCAAAATCAAAACAAGTCAGGTCGTCCAAAAGGGCGACCTGACTTGTTTTATTAATTGCTTAACAAGAGTTCTTAACCGATTGATGTTTTTGTAACAATCCCATTGTCAATCTCGAGATTGATTCGAGAAAGACTGTAATCCATAGTGACGGCGTAGTTCGAGTCATCTCTGCGAACCACCCGTGCGGTTAGTTGCTCGCTGCTGATGCCCTCAATTGTTTGAATTGCATCTTCTTCAGTCATGCCAATGACTTCAGCAGCAACTTCGAGCGCTGTACTTGAAGCCTCCGTTGGGAACTCAGAAAATGAAGCACTCGGTGAGGGATTGCTACTTGATGTAACCGCATCATCTGGACTTTGCGAGCTGCAGCCAGTTAATAGAAGCCCCGAAACGACTACACCAATAAACATTGTTTTCATATTTCCATTATGCCCAGATTTGCTCGGTCTAACCTTGTACTAAAGTCAAAGGCAGATACTTAGTGGAGTTATAAATGAGTGGTCCGATATCTCGAATTGCAAGCGCAGTAACTGCCAAGCAAGTTACTGCGACTCAAGTTGTTAGTAAAGCGCTGCAAAACATCGAATCGAGTAATTCTGCGCTTAACTTCATGGCGCAACATTGCCCAGAATCTGCTCTAAAAGATGCAGCTAATTACTCTGAGTTTGGTCCACTATCTGGAGTTCCTGTCTTAGTAAAAGACCTAGAGCATGTCATTGGCCTACCGACTCGCAAGGGAAGCCTGGCATTCTCAGATGCGCCACCTGAGACCGTCGATGGCACAGTAGTTGCTCGATTAAAGGCAGCTGGGGCAATTGTTGTTGGCAAAACCACGCTTCCAGAATTTGCCATCGAGGGCTACACCGCAAATCGTGCAACAGGAGTTACCCGCAATCCTTGGAATCTTGAGTTATCGCCTGGCGGTTCAAGTGGTGGCTCGGCTTCGGCGGTTAGTGCAGGCGTAGTTCCGATTGCTACTGCAACTGATGGCGGCGGATCAATTCGAATCCCAGCAGCGTTTTGTGGTTTGGTTGGGTTAAAGCCATCCAATGGAGTCATAGGTCGCTGGCCTACGCCAGATTGGATCGATTTTTC
>CANLIF010000100.1 GCA_947491175.1 Actinomycetota bacterium | reverse complement strand
TTGCCTAAAGTTTTAGGCAATAAAAAAGACCCCGAACAAACGGGGTCTTTTTTACATAAACAGTTATCCGCCTAGGTAAGCCTGAGCAATAGCTGGATCGTCAGCTAACTTAGATCCATCTCCCTCAAGTTTTAGGTGACCAGATTCAAGTACGTAGGCGTAATCGGCGATACGAAGCGCAGCTAATGCGTTCTGCTCAACCAAAAGAATAGTGACACCAGACCTGCGGATTTCCTCGATGGTTTCAAAGATTAGATCCACTAAAACTGGAGCCAGACCCATTGAAGGCTCATCCATGATTAACAACTTTGGCTCACCCATGAGTGCGCGGCCAACAGCAAGCATTTGCTGTTCACCACCGGACATAGTTCCCGCTTTCTGGCTGATGCGCTCGCGTAATCTAGGGAATAATTCCAAAACCCGCTCGCGTGATTCTTTAACTGCGGCAGCATCCTTGCGAAGGAATGCACCTAAATCTAGATTCTCTTCAACGGTCATCTTTGGAAATATGCGACGACCTTCAGGTGAGTGACAAATTCCTTTTGCCACAATTTCGTGGCCTGGGACACCATCGATTTTTTCGCCAAGAAATTCGATGCTGCCAGTCCTTGGCTTTAATAGGCCACTGACTGTCCGAAGTGTCGTGGACTTACCTGCTCCATTGGAACCGATGAGTGAAACGATCTCGCCTTCGCGGACTTCAAGAGTAAGTCCCTTGACCGCTGTGATAGCACCGTAACCAACTGTTAAGTCATTGATTTTGAGTATTGCAGGAGTGTTTAAACGTGCCATTACTTGCTCGCCTCCGATCCGCTCTTGCCTAAGTAGGCTTCGATTACTCGTGGGTTTGACTTAATTTCTGCAGGTGTTCCTTCAGCAATCTTCTGCCCTTGATCCAAAACGGTGACTCGCTCCGAAACCTGCATCACAACACTCATGTCGTGCTCGATAAGCAGAATGCTAATTCCCTTATCAGCCTGCAGCTTACGCACGAATTGCACAAAAGCTGATGATTCGTTCGGGTTCATTCCGGCTGTTGGTTCATCAAGTAGCAACACCTTTGGTCGCAACGCAAGTGCACGCGCTACCTCGAGTCGACGCTGATCACCATAAGAAAGGTTTCTGGCGTACTCGTTGGTTACTTCGCCAATTCCAACATAATCAAGAAGTTCCTGCGCGAAGCGACGTGCTTCTGCCTCTTCTGCTTTTTGCTTCTTGGTGCGAAAAATTGTGGCAAAAACGCCTGCTTTCATTTGCGAATGCATCGCAACCATGACATTTTCCTGCGCAGTCATAAGACCGAACAGGCGAATGTTCTGGAAGGTTCTAGCTAGTCCCCCAGATGCAATGTCGTGAACAGGATCGCCAGTGATTTCAACATTGTCGAAAATTACCGCACCACTTGTTGGCCGATAAAGCCCAGTTAGCACGTTGAAGAAAGTTGTCTTACCGGCTCCGTTAGGGCCAATTAAAGACACGATTGAACCTTCTGGAATCGTGAACGAAACATCATCAACGGCGACTAAGCCACCGAATTCAACGCGGATATCTTGAGCATCTAATACTGCTCTGCCATCAAGACTCATAGTTAGTGGTGCCCAATCTTTGTCTCGTCGGTTACTTTTTCTTCATCTTCGAGCTTGTCCTCATTCATAACCATGCGCATTCGAGCTTCTGGAATGAAGCCCTCACGACGGAACAGCATCATGAGAACCAGGAGGAGTCCAAAGATCAAGAACTGGTAAGAAGGGAAATTGACCTTAACGCCGAAGGCATTGTTAATGACCTCACCAACCTGAATCAAACCAATTGAGTTGATCCACGCTAGTACGGTTGCGCCAACTACTACACCCCAGACGTTACCCATTCCACCCATAACAACCATGGCCAGAATAATAATGGAGATTACGAAGTTAAATCGGTCCGCGTAAACACCGCCAACCAAGATCGCAAAACCAACGCCGCCGATACCGCCACCTACAGCGCCAATTGCGTACGAAGAGAATTTAGTGCGCCACAGCGGCACACCCATCATGCTGGCTGCTAATTCGTCTTCACGAATTGCTAACCAGGCGCGACCCAAGCGTCCATCGCGAAGACGAATGGAGAAGAAAATCATGGCACCAGCCATTAACGAAACCATCAAGAATTTTTCAGGTAGTGCAAATGTGCCGATGACGTATCCAAAGAGATTTACGTCATCTAGTCCACCGATACCTTGGGCACCATTGGTTACGTTATAACCAGCAATGTCGGCACCGTTTAACATGAATTGCGGAATGATTTCACCGAAACCAAGGGTTACTAGAGCCAGGTAATCACTCTTCAGGCGAAGAGTTGGTCCACCAATTATGATGCCCCAAATTGCAGTGAAGACACCGCCCAGAATCAGAACCAAGAACACGTGAAAGTGAATTCCAAATTCAAACCCAGTGCGAGGGTTACCAAAGAAATTCAATTGCAGTGAGCTAAAGAAAGGCGACATTAACCAACCGGCAACATAGCCACCAAGTGCCCAGAACGCTACGTAACCAAGATCCAAAAGTCCGGCATAGCCAACGATGATGTTCAGGCCTAGAGCCATCAAGATCCAAATCATAATTTCGGCCATGGATGTTAATGAGAACCAGTTATTAAAGAATCTTTGAACATCTGAGTTTGCAGCTGGTAAAACGAACTTGTTCAAAATGAAGAAGAACGAGACTACCGAAGCGAACCCAATGGCCCACTTTCGGTTACCAGAGGCTGCAACATGTGCAGGTGCAGTGGTTTCAAGTGCAGTGTTTGCCATATCAGACCTTCTCTTGTGCTGTCTCGCCCAATAGTCCGCCTGGACGGTAGACCATTAGAAGAATAAGGATTGTAAACACCATGGTTTGGGACCAGCGCTGGCCTGGACCAATTGCCAAACCATCGTTGTAGCTCTGGATAAGTCCGATAATTACGCCACCAAGTACTGCGCCATATAGATTTCCAACTCCACCAAGAACCGCAGCCGTAAACGCAATCAGTCCAAGTTGGAAGCCAAGGTTGTAAGCCACAGTTCCGGTGGTTTGGGCCCACATAATTCCAGCTGCGCCGGCGGCTGCGCCGGCTATGGCGAAGGTAAACGTAATAGTTTTGTTAACGTCAATACCCATGAGGCGCGAGGCATCTTTGTCTTGAGCGGTAGCGCGCATTGCGCGACCCCTACGAGTCTTGTTGACGATAAAAGCTAATACGATCAAAAGTGGAATCGTGATGGCGAAAATAACAAGCGTCTTAAAGTTAATTATTACACCTGAAATTTCGAAGCTCGTTGCTGGCAATACGGTATTTACGTTAACCGGGTTTGAACCGATCCATTTAAGGCCAATCCACTGCAACACAAAGGACATACCAATCGCAGTGATGAGTGGTGCTAGCTTGGGGGCGGTTCGCAATCTGCGGTAAGCCAAGCGCTCGATCGTAACGTTAACTGTCGCTCCGAAGGCCATGGTTAGTAAAAGTACTACCAGTAGCAGTGCGTAGTTAGTTCCACTTGGACTCTGCGCACCTAACAACTCGGTTAGCACGGCAAAGCTAAACACCGCACCAAGCATAAACAAGTCACCGTGAGCAAAGTTGATAAGTTCGATGATGCCGTAAACCAACGTGTAACCGAGTGCGATCAACGCATACAACAAGCCGTTGTTGAGGCCGTTGACTGTTACCTGAGCAAATTGACGTGGGTCATTTGTTAAATTAAGTCCGAGCCAATACACCGCTACGCCAACGATAAGTACCATCGAAACTTTCATCAGTACTGCGCCTGTGGTTATTTTCTTTTTTCGAGCTACGCCGGATGCAACCGAAGTCATCTGCGGTTTCTCCTTCAAGTAAGACACCTAAAAAGGTGCTGGAAAATTTCTCTTAATTAAACACTATAACTTCTGTAACTTACAGGAATTGGGCGGGATTGGTGAACCAATCCCGCCCAAACCTATTTGTGCCCAAAAAGAGCACTTTGGTTAACTAGCCGATGTCAAGTGTTCTGATATCGGTTTCTACGCCACCGGTCATCTGCTGCAAGGTCATGGTGACAGTATCAACGTCACCAGTTTCTGTGCTTAGGCAGAAGCCCATGCCGGAGACTGACTCTTCGGCAGTTAGACATAGTGGTTCGCCAGCAAATACCACATCGATAACGCCCTGACGGGTACCATCTGATGCTGCAATTGCCTTAAGGATTACCTGCATTGCCACGCCACCGTAAATAGCGTACGAGCTGTTTGGCTCGTAACCATACTTAGCGATGTAATCATCAACGAACTTAGCAGCGTCGCCGCCGCCCTTCTTGATGCCATCAAGTGACTTGCCAGCAAATGTCATCCATAGGCCTTCAGCTTCTGGCATTTCGCGAAGCGTTGGGTATCCGGAGAAACCATCTGGTGACATTGCAAGGAATGCAGCGTTGTCGCCAAGTACTGCAGTCTTGTCCTTAACTAGCTGAACACCGTTGTTATCAAAGATTCCACCGTAGTAAACAGCTGTTGCTCCGGAGGCCTTGATCTTTTCGAATGTTGCTGTGTAGCCCTGGGTCTGCTTTGCATCCCATGATCCACGGAATACAGTTCCGCCAAGCCTTTCGAACTCGATCTGTACTGCGTCAGCAATGCCGATGCCGTAAGCCTGAGTATCGTCAAGAACGGCAAGGTTAGTA
>CANLIF010000099.1 GCA_947491175.1 Actinomycetota bacterium | reverse complement strand
TTCTTGGCTTCTGAGGATGCGGCTTACATTACTGGCAGTTGCCTGGTGGTAGACGGCGCAGTTTTAGTTCAGCAGCGAAGCCCACAAATTGAAACATTCCCAGTAGATACTTTCCCAAAACTGGAAGATTTATAGGATCAATTCTTCGGATTTGATTTGACGTGGGTCCATAGTGACAAAGATGAAATCGACTTTTACTTGCCAGGAGTATGGCGATTCTGCAGTTTTGATAAACATTGAAAATGATGATTATGAGATGCGTTGGTTAGCGGCTCAATCGCTGGGAGATGCACTTCGGGACCGAAGCAATATCGGAATCGTTGATTTGGTAGCAAGTTTTCAAACAGTATTTATCAGCTTTAATGCACTTGTCACGAGTCACGATGCAGTTTTTCAAATTGTGAAAGAACACTTACAAGCAGACTTAGTGCCGCGTACTCCTAATCACTTCAAACTCCCAGTGGTTTATGGCGATGCTTACGGCCCGCACATCAACCAAGTGGCTGAAATTTGTGGCTTATCTCCAGCTGAGGTAATTGAAATTCACAGCAGTCAAGACTGGGTAGTTAGATTTATCGGTTCGCCTGTGGGTGCGCCAATGATGGATGGTCCAAAATTTCCAGTTAGCGTTCCTCGCCTGCAAACCCCCGTTACCCGCATGGAACCTGGGTCCGTTGCGGTAAGCGGTCTGCAGTGCGTAATTTATAACGCACCTTCTCCTGGCGGTTGGCAAGTGATTGGTAGAACTCCGGTAAAACTTTTTGACCTTGAGGCAAGTCCGAATATGCCGTTTCAGGCGGGCGACCGAATCAGATTTACGCCGATCAAAGATTCAGACTGGGAGAGTTGGAACCAACTATTTCACCAGGTGAAAATATGATTACCGCAAGTATTTCTATTGAGCGAGTTGGATATGCGGTAGTTCAAGACTTAGGTCGTCTTGGGTTAGCCAAGTTGGGAATTTCCGCCAATGGTGCTGGTGACCAAGTTTCTGCTCGCTTAGCAAACATATTGGTTGGCAATCACGAAGCTGCTGCCGTTATTGAAGTTATTTCATCAGAGGTAGTGTTCACAACTGATTCTGAGTTATTGCTCTCAGTTACTGGCGCAGCCAAGACCTTGTTTGTTGACGATCTGCCACATGACACGCACGAGACGTTAGTAGTAGCAGCCGGATCGCGAGTAGTAATTCCAGGCTCAGTCTTTGGGCAGCGCACCTATGTCGGTTTGAACGGGGAACTGCAGGGAAATCGGATATTGGGAAGTGTCGCGCCAGATACATTTTTAGAATTTGGCCAAAGACTAATAAGTGGTTCAAAACTTGAAGTCCAAACAAACTTCGAAAGTGAAACCTTCGGAAATGAATACCCGGTTTTTAGGTTTTCGGCGGCGCATGAAACGTATTCAAAGAATTTCAATCTAACGGCCACACTTGGACCAGATATCTCCAGATTGAAAAATGGCGAGCAAATTTTCTCTCAAGAGTTCGAAGTGCTTCCACAATCTGATCACGTTGGCATGCGGCTAAATGGCACTGGACTTGACCTTGGCGCAGCTGGTGAAATCTTGAGTCGAGGCGTTCCAATTGGTGCGGTCGAGGTTGCGCCCAGTGGTGAGTTAATAATTTTGCTTAGAGGACGATTAGTTACCGCTGGCTACCCAGTTGTTGCTGTTCTGACTAAGCATTCGATTGATAAAGTGTCGCAAGCCAGGGCGGGGGACCAAATTACGATCTCACTAATTGAAATGAATAAGGCGCAACTTGAATTGCAAGAGATTGAAAGCAAGATTACAAATACCAAAAATAGAGTTGAAAATGCATTTAGATCTCGCGGCTGGGAAGCGCTCTTATCCTATTGATTCAATTCGTGAAAAGTGCCGAGCACTTAAAATGCGTAAGTTGATAGCAGCAAGTTGGTTTCCGAAGAGCTGATTTCTTTCATTTCCCGAATTTCGTTGATTGCGTTATCAAATTCTTCTAATGAATCAGCCTGAATGTCTGCAATCAAATCCCATTTACCATTTGTGGAATGTACTGCCATGACGTTGGGTGATCCGCTGAGGCGAGTAACAACTGACTTCGCAGTATTGCCTTCCGTTGCAATCGACATGATTGCGCGAACCACATTTGGTGAGGAACCGGGGTTGACTTTTACGGTGTAACCAACGATCGTGCCGTCATTTTCAAGCCGAGTGATTCGGTGTTGCACAGTTGCTCGGGCCACCTTTAGGTCACTGGCAATCGAACTAATGGAAGTGCGGGCGTCCTTGCGAAGTTGTGCCAAAATTGCGCGATCTAGATCATCCATGATTTTCCTTCCAAATTGACAGGTTTAGGTTAGCAAATTGCTAAAGTGAAGTGTTAATTAGTGCAATTTGTTGGCACTATGTGTCAACAAAAACTAGTAGTTTCAATGAATTACAACTTCTCTTCCCGCGCTATTGCCAAACGAACAGGATTCATAATGACTCGATTTGTTGATGTACCAGCAATGGCAAAACTAATTCAGGCAATTGAGATCGATGAATTCATCGCAGAATTAGCTGACACCATTGAGGCAAATTTCGTGCGCTGGGAAGAGTTCGATAAGGCAGCTCGATTTGGAGCGCACAATGACGAAGGCGTCATTGAATTGATGCCAACCTCTAATGCCGAACGTTATGGCTTCAAATATGTAAATGGTCATCCAGAAAACATCAAGCATGATCTGTTTAGTGTCATGGGCTTTGGCGTACTTTCTGACATGACCACCGGGTACCCGATGTTGCTAAGCGAGCTAACTCTGGCAACTGCAATGCGCACTGCTGCTACCTCAGTGATGGCTGCGCGTGCATTAGCTCGAAAAGATTCTCGAGTTATGGCAGTAATTGGAAATGGCGCGCAAGCAGAATTCCAGGCAATTGGATTTCACAAAGTTATTGGGATAACTGAAATTCGCGCCTATGACATTGATTCTGAAGCCACCGAAAAACTTGTTCGCAACTTAGCTGAATTTGAAGGCCTAAAAGTTGTGCACTGTGACTCAGTATCGGAAGCGGTAATGGGAGCAGACATTGTTACGACCATCACTGCCGACAAAGCGATGGCAACGATCATTACCCCGGAAATGGTTGAACCGGGAATGCACTTCAATGGAGTAGGCGGAGACTGTCCAGGCAAAACTGAACTTGCGGCTGGAGTATTGACGCAAGGAAAAGTTTTTGTGGAATTTGAGCCACAAACTCGCATCGAAGGCGACATCCAACAGATGCCAGCAGATTTCCCAGTTCATCACCTCTGGAAAGTTCTGGCTGGTACCGAAGCGGGTCGTGACAACGAAGAACAAGTGACAATCTTTGATTCAGTTGGCTTTGCGATCGAAGATTTCTCGACTTTGGAGTACATCTACAAGCAGAGTGTTCAACGCGGAATCGGCGTGGACATTGAGCTTGTGCCGACCCCGATGGGACCTAAAGACCTTTACACCCACACTGGCCGAGGTCAACTTCGCTCGGTAAAGAAGCGCGCGGTTTAGGGATTTTTACCTAAAGTTCCACAATCTGGGATTTCCATCGAACCGCTGGATTTTTCAAAATGGCTAGATGCCTATTGCGCCACTAAAATACTAGAAATAACCGAGACTTTTAGGGATTTTCATGGCTTTAGCAACACGCTTAGACAATTTAGGTACCGAAACCGCATTCGCAGTTTCCCTGGCTGCGGCCGAATGGGGCGCAAAAGGTAATCGAATTTTCCCGTTTCATCTAGGGGACATCAATCTGCCAACATCACAAAACATTGTTGATGCGATGAATAAGGCAATTGCAGATGGCAAGACCGGTTATTGCCCTGGAGCTGGAATTCCGCAGCTACGCGAAGCATTAGCAGCAAATGTCGGCGCTGACCGTGGATTGAAGTTCGATGCCTCGAACGTTGTGGTGCAACCTGGTGGAAAGCCCGTAATCACTAAGTTCATTCAGACCATCATGAACCCAGGTGATGAAGTCCTTTACCCAAACCCGGGCTACCCAATTTACGAGAGCCAAATTGAATATTTTGGCGGTATTGCAAAACCATACCGTTACATTGCAACTGGAACTGGTTTCAGTATTGATATTGATCAGATTAAATCTTTGATCACACCTCGCACCAAAGCAATTGTTTACAACGATCTGCAAAACCCAAATGGCGCTGAGTCAACTGATGCCGAGCGAGAAGCGATTGCGGAAATTGCAATTGCAAATGATCTCTATGTGCTTTCAGATGAAGCGTATTTTGAAATGCGTTATGAAGGAAAATCAAAGTCCATCGCATCACTTCCTGGCATGGCTGAGCGCACCGTAATTCTTTACACCTTTTCCAAGAAGTTTGCAATGACTGGCTGGCGCCTTGGCGCTGCGATCGCGCCAAAAGAAATTGCAGATGTGATTGCAAAGTTGAACACCAACGATGAATCTTGCACAACTCACTTCGTGCAATACGGTGGAGTTGAAGCAGTAACTGGTGACCAGTCTGGTGTGCCAGTAATGCTGAACACTTTGAAGCAGCGTCGCGATACCGCACTTGATTTATTGCGTCAGATGCCAGGGGTAAAAATTCACACTCCGGAAGCTGGTTTCTACTTGTTCCCAGATGTCACCGAAGCCATGGCCAATAAGGGAATAACTGACCTTGGCGACTTCGCCCAGCAAGCTCTTCATTCAACGGGTGTTTCATTTTGTACTCGTCGTCACTTCGGCCGCCCA
>CANLIF010000098.1 GCA_947491175.1 Actinomycetota bacterium | reverse complement strand
ATTGCAAAGAATCTGGAGTCAATAAACAACGATGAAATTACTGTGACAAAAAGTCCTAGGCCTACTGCTATTGCTACCGGCAGATTACGGCCAGCTTTTCCGTAGTCCGGTTCGTTGACCGTCATTAGACCTCGAGAAGTTCGGCTTCTTTATGCTTAAGCATATCGTCAATGTGACCAACAGCTTTAGTTGTTAAATCCTCAAGGGCTTTTTCGCCGCGAGCCACATCATCTTTTCCAGCGTCACCATCTTTGGCCATTTTCTCTAGCGCTTCCTTAGCGTTTCGACGAATATTGCGAATTGCAATACGCGCATCTTCAGCCTTAGTCTTGGCAACCTTAATGAACTCCTTGCGACGATCTTCAGTGAGTTGTGGGAACGGCACCCGAATAATCACACCATCATTTGAAGGGTTGACACCTAGATCTGAATCGCGAATGGCGCGTTCAATTGCGCCAAGTGCGGTCTTGTCAAATGGTGTAATAACGGCAACCCGAGGCTCTGGAGTCTGGATGGAAGCTACTTGCTGCAATGGTGTTGGTGTGCCGTAGTACTCGACCATGATCTTTGAAAACAGCGCAGCATTAGCTCGACCGGCCCGAATCGTAGTGAATTCTTCGCGGGTTACTTCTGTTGCCTTTGACATTTTCTCTTCAGCATCTTTTAAGGTCTCGTTAATCATGTCTGCTCAAATCCTCCAGTTATTAGTCTTAATTAAGGTTCCGACTTTTTCTCCACGAACTGCGCGCGCTATGTTGCCGTCAACTAGCAAATTAAAAACTACGATTGGCAATTTGTTGTCCCGGCAAAGGCTAATTGCAGTGGCATCGGCAACTTTAAGATTTTGGGTCAACACATCATCATGACTTAAGTTTTCGTAACGCTTTGCAGCAGGATTTGTGCGCGGATCATCGTCATACACGCCATCAACGCCCTTTGCCATCAATACAACGTCGCAGCCAATTTCGAGTGCCCGCTGAGCCGCACAACTGTCAGTGCTGAAATAAGGAGTACCAAGACCGGCACCAAAAATAACTACGCGTCCTTTTTCAAGGTGACGCACGGCTCTACCTGGAATGTAAGGCTCGGCGACCTGACTCATTGGAATTGCAGTTTGAACTCGAGTTGCAACACCTTGCTTCTCGAGGAAATCTTGAAGTGCAAGACAGTTCATGACGGTGCCGAGCATACCCATGTAGTCAGCTCGCGCCCGGTCCATGCCACGTTCTGCCAGTTGCGCGCCACGGAAATAATTACCGCCTCCGATGACGACAGCGACTTCGGCGCCTGATTCAACAACTCCAGCTATCTGTCTGGCAATGTCGTTAACCACATCAGGGTCAACACCAAGTTTTCCTTCGCCTGCAAAGGCTTCACCCGAGAGCTTTAAAAGCACTCGTTTCCAGCCACCTTGGGGAACACCTGGCCAGATCTCGGAATTTTCAGATGGGCTCACGCCCCTAATCTTGCCTTACTTGCCTCAAAAAGTCTGCATTGCCCCCATAAAATTAGCCCCATAAAACGGCTGCCGTACCAGTCCCCCCAATAAAAAACTTTTGGCGCTACCCGACTGGCTGGATCACAACCAATAGATAGCGCCAAAAGAGGCTAGAAAATACTTTTTAGCCAGCAATCTCAATTCGGGTAAAGCTAGTGATGGTGGTTCCAGCATCATCTAAAACTTGCTTCACTGACTTTTTGTTATCGATTACTGAGGACTGCTCTAATAGGCAGCTGTCCTTGAAGAAACCGTTTACCCGACCTTCAACAATCTTTGGAAGCGCGCCTTCTGGCTTACCTTCTTCCTTAGCTGTTTCAAGAGCAATGTGCTTTTCGTTTTCGACTACATCTGCAGGAACTTCTTCCCGAGTTAGGTAGGTCGGGCGCATTGCAGCAATCTGCATTGCGGCAGCGCGGGCTGCTTCTTCAGATCCTGAGTAGGAGACCAAAACGCCAACAGCTGGTGGTAAATCCGCTGAGCGACGGTGCATATAAACCGCAACGTCACCTTCATGATTTGCTACCCGGCCAAGTTCAATTTTTTCGCCAATAACTATAGCCATGTCAGCAACTGCCTGTTCGACAGTTTTGCCACTGCCTAGTGGGAGTGCTGCTGCTGCAGCTGAATCCTTAGCACCGGCTGATTTAACTGCTGCTGCTATTTCATCGCCAAGTTTGATGAAGTCTTCGCTCTTTGCAACGAAGTCGGTCTCGCACAATAGCTCCACCAGTACCCCGGCATCTTGCGCAACAATGCCTGCTGAAGTTTCACGTTCCGCACCACGCTTTGCGGCTTTTGCAGCTCCAGAGATCCGAAGAATCTCTACTGCTTTATCAAAATCACCATTTGATTCTTCGAGTGCTTTCTTGCACTCCATCATTCCGGCGCCGGTATTGTCGCGAAGTTTTTTTACGTCCGCGGCTGAAATAGACATTTTTATTCCTTTAGGTTTTGGGTTTAATAAGAAAGTTTTGTAACTGCAGGCAAGTTACTGCCCGCAGTTACGAATGCTTATTCGGCAGCAGGTGCTTCCGTAGCAGGATCTTCGACTGGAGCTGCATCTGCAACAGGTGCTTCAGTAGCAGTAACTTCGACCGATTCTGCATCAGCAGATCCAGTTAGAAGTTCCTTCTCCCAATCTGCCAGTGGCTCTATAGCCGCGTCTGCAGGAGCGCCAGCTACTGCTCCACTTGCGCGAGCCATTAGGCCATCAGCAATTGCATCTGCGATCACGTGCGTTAGTAGACCGACAGCGCGAAGTGCATCGTCATTTCCTGGAATTGGGTAGTCCACAACATCTGGATCGCAGTTGGTATCAAGGATCCCGACAACTGGGATGTTAAGTTTGTGGGCTTCACCAACTGCAATGTGCTCTTTGTTTGTGTCAACAACCCAAATAGCACTTGGCAGCTTTTGCATGTCACGAATGCCAGTTAGTACAAGTTCCAACTTTTCTTTTTCGCGACGAAGTACCAGAAGTTCTTTCTTAGTCAGACCTGAACCAGCAACATCATCAAAGTTGATCTGTTCTAGTTCCTTCATGCGAGAGATTCGCTTTGAAACAGTCTGGAAGTTTGTAAGCATTCCACCTAACCAACGGTGGTTTACGTATGGCATGCCAACGCGAGCAGCTTCAGTTGCAATTGCTTCTTGCGCCTGCTTCTTTGTGCCAACGAAAAGTACAGTGCCACCGTGAGCTACGGTTTCACGAACGAATTCGTATGCACGGTCAATGTATGCAAGTGACTGCTGCAAGTCGATGATGTAAATGCCATTGCGCTCAGTAAAAATAAAGCGCTTCATTTTTGGGTTCCAGCGGCGGGTCTGGTGTCCGAAGTGAACACCGTTATCCAGCAGCTGTCGCGTCGATACGACGGCCATGGTTGTACTCCTATTTCTTAGGCTGGAATAAACCAACCTCATTGCGGTTTGTATGACTTCGGTTGAAGTCATCCTTGGTTCTCGTGTCGGAGACCGCCTGTTGCCAGGACCGATGGTCTGTCGATTCACTTTGTTGAACCTGTGAAGTCACCTATTGCTAGGTGCAAGCCTTAGTTTACGCGGATTTTGCTAGCCTTAAAAACCACAGGCTTATTCGCTCCACAGGACCTGGCAATAACTGGATAGTTGTTTAATCCGGGGTGATCCTGATCAGATGAATTCCGGAGTTTCTCGTCGAACAGTGGGGATTTTGGCTCTACTGGCGCTGCTATCCGGTGGCCTGATCCAGCCAGTACCAGCGACTGCTGCAAGTCAGTGGGATTGGCCAATACAGAATGCCCGGCTCAGCGTGGGGTTTGATCGACCGCCGCAGAATTGGCTACCCGGACATCGTGGTGTGGACCTAGTCGGAAAAAGTGGCGACCGAGTTCTTGCGGCCGGCAATGGAGTTGTGACCTTCGCAGGAACGGTGGCTGGCAAGGGTGTGGTTGTAATCAAACATGGTTCACTTCGCACAACTTACGAACCGGTGTCTGCATTAGTTCTAGTTGGATCAAGTGTTCGGGTTGGTGAATTGATCGGCAGGCTTGCTCCAGGGCAAAGTCATTGCGCAACTCAATCAACAGTGAGCTGCTTACATTGGGGTTTGCTTCGTGGCGAGAAGTATCTAAATCCGCTAGCACTAGTTAAGAAGCAGGTTAGATTGTTGCCCATGCTCTAGGCGGTCGCTCACACCCTTGCCGATATTTACTTGCATCCACTCGCTCACGCTCGCGACAGTATTAACTTGCACCCAAGGGTTTAAGCCCTTGGGTGTGCCTGCTCAAAAACTGCGCGTAGGCGATCCATAGATACGTGAGTATAAAGCTGAGTCGTAGCCAAACTTGAGTGTCCGAGAATTTCTTGCACCGCACGAATGTCTGCGCCGCCTTCAATTAAGTGAGTTGCGGCTGAGTGCCGTAATCCATGAGGTCCAAGATCTGGCACACCATCAAGACTTGAGAGCACTTCGTGCACCATAGTTCTGACAACTCGCTGATCGATTCGTTTACCGCGCTGGCCAAGAAACAAAGCAGCCCCACTTGAATCATTAGCGAGTGCTGGCCTTGAAATCGCTAGATAATTCTCAACAGTTTTTTCTGCAATCGCGCCATAAGGAACTACCCGCTCTTTTGAACCTTTACCTAAAACTCTGATGGTGCGTCGCGATGGATCAAGATCATGAATGTCTAAGCCAACTAATTCGCCAACGCGGATTCCAGTTGCATACAAAAGTTCCAACATGGCTTGGTCTCGAATATGGGT
>CANLIF010000097.1 GCA_947491175.1 Actinomycetota bacterium | reverse complement strand
GGAGATAAAGGCTTAAACCTTTACCCGCCCGTAAACCTTGTGATCCATAACCCATGCGGAATCCAGGGTATCTATGCGGATTTGGTTCTTGCGTGATGTCGAGCCATAGGTGGCATGAATGACTTTTCCGTCACCAATGTATAAAGACACATGCTGGATTCCACCCTTAGCGCGGCCGGAAAATACTAGATCTCCAGGCTTGAGATCCTTTTTCTTGATGCGGGTAATCTGCTTAATTTGGTTTGCAGTGCCATGTTTAAGTTTCACCCCAGCTTGGGCAAAAGACCACATAATCAATCCAGAGCAGTCAAAGGCTGTTGGCCCAGATCCACCTGCGCGATATCGGCCATCTTCACGGGTTAGCGCAGCCTCAACAACCTTTGCCATGATTGGCGAGGTTTTCGCGATACTACGAACCAAAGAGATCTGGTCTGCAGTAAGAGCAGCTGCCTGTGCGGTGCTTGGGGCAACAACAGAGACTAAAACCATTGCCAATGCGGCAATTGGTATTGAAAATTTCATGGGAAGTTTACGTATAGGAAACATGTAAGACCTTTAGGATTTGGTTTTGGTACATTTCAAACTTACCTAGCAGGCAAACGCGTTCCAAATAGGAAACGCCGAAGAAACCCATTGAATGGGCGATTTTTAGAAAATAATCAAGTTTTTTTGACGCCTTTTGGTCTAAATGATGGTTCTAGCGCACAAAATCCAGTCGCCTGCTAACCAGCGAGAATATCGCCCTCGGCTCGCGAAACTTCAACGCCAAGACCTTCTAGATAGGCAATAGCTGCATCAAGGTCTGCTGACTCGCCTTTGAATTCAACAATCATCCAACCAAAGTGATTTTCAATCGCAGCTCTGCGAATACTCGGGATCACATCGAAGTCTTTAACCACGTGGTAGATCACAGGTTCAGCCACTTGGGCTTCCGGAAATGTTAGTCGAAGGTTACGGCTGATCATACGGAGATCTCCTTATTGCGCTCGGCTCGATTTACTGCTGACACTACTGCCTTAAGTGATGAAGTCACGATTGAGGAGTCAATTCCAACGCCCCAAAGTACTTGTCCGGCAACTTCACATTCCACATATGATGCAGCCTGGGCATCGCCACCAGTGCTCATGGCATGTTCGTGGTAATCGAGGACTCGAACGTCCACGCCAATCTGAGCCATGGCATTGCAGAAAGCTGCAATTGGACCGTTTCCAACCCCATCAACTTCAACATCACCAGAAGCTTGTTCGCTCATGGTTACTTTCACACGGGTGTCACCCTCAACATCGCTATCAACAGCAACGGTTTTCAATTTGAAGCGACCCCATGGACTAGCAATGTTTGGCAAGTATTCATCCTGGAAGTAATCCCACATCTGTGCTGGGGTTACTTCGCCACCTTCAGTTTCAGTATGAGTCTGGATCACAGCACTAAATTCAATTTGCAGACGACGTGGCAGCTCTAGCTTGTTCTCAGTGCGCATTATGTATGCAACACCACCCTTGCCGGATTGCGAATTGACCCGAATCACGGCCTCGTAGCTTCGACCAACATCTTTTGGATCTATTGGTAGGTAAGGCACGTTCCAGGTGAACTTATCGACTTCAACCCCGGCGGCTTTGGCATCTTGCTTCATGATGTTTAAGCCCTTGTTGATTGCATCCTGATGTGAGCCAGAGAATGCAGTGAAAACTAGATCGCCACCATATGGATGACGTTCTGGAACTGGAAGTTGATTGCAGTATTCAACAGTTCGGCGAATCTCATCGATGTTACTAAAATCAATTTGGGGATCAATTCCTTGACTGAACAAGTTCATACCAAGAGTTACCAAGCAAACATTGCCGGTCCGCTCGCCATTACCAAATAGGCAACCTTCAATTCGATCTGCGCCAGCCATGTATCCAAGTTCGGCCGCAGCAACTCCAGTGCCACGATCATTATGTGGGTGCAACGAGATCACGATTGAATCGCGGAAGTTAAGTTTGCGACCCATGTATTCAATACTGTCGGCATAAACATTTGGTGTAGCCATTTCAACTGTCGCTGGCAAGTTCACAATTACTTTACGATCTGGTGTTGGTTTCCAAACATCATTAACTGCATTAACAACTTCGATTGCATAATCAAGTTCAGTTCCAGTAAAAGATTCAGGGGAGTACTCGAAATAAATTTCAGTACCTTCGATTTGCTCGGCATACTTTAGGCAAAGTTCGGCGCCACGAACCGCAATTTCCTTGATGCCTTCCTTATCTAGATCAAACACCACGCGACGCTGCAAAGTGGATGTTGAGTTATACAGATGCACGATTGCTTGGGGAGCGCCTTGGATTGCTTCAAAGGTCCGTTCAATCAAGTGTTCACGTGCTTGTGTCAAAACTTGAATCACAACATCATCTGGAATCAAATTCTCATCAATGAGCATTCGAACGAAATCAAAATCAGTTTGGCTAGCAGATGGAAAACCAACTTCGATTTCTTTGTAACCCATTTGCACTAGAAGCACGAACATGCGCTTCTTGCGATCAGGTGTCATTGGGTCGATCAAAGCCTGATTGCCATCTCGAAGGTCAACTGCGCACCAGCGAGGTGCCTGCGTAATCACCTTCGTGGGCCAAGTGCGATCTGGTAGCTCGATTTGGGCAAACGGGGTGTAGCGCTCAAATGGCATACCTGAAGGTTTTTGTGAATTGCGTTGTTCGTAGCTAGTCATTGGAATTCTCCGAAAATCTGTGAATGTATGCGAAAAGGGGATCCGACGCGTGCGAAAGCTCCGCAACGAGTGGGCCGGGTTAGGCCTCGTTGCGGCAGTGAAGGAGCAGGTTCGTAAACATTACTTTCACTTTAGCACCGCGCGCCGATACTGGAAAAACCAGATTTTTGCTCAGATTGCTCTGTCCTCGTGAGAGTTCGCTTTTTCCATAAGTAAGGAACCCCGATACCCTTTATCCCATGGCTAGCAACATTAAATTGGCAGTAATTCCCGGCGATGGCATCGGAGTTGAAGTAGTTGCCGAAGGGCTTAAAGTCTTGTCCGCAATCGCTCCCAGCGTTGACCTGACCTTTAGTACTACTGATTACGACCTTGGTGCGCGTCGATACAACGCAACCGGCGAAACCTTGCCAGACAGCGTTGTTGCTGAGCTAAAACAACATGATGCAATTTTGCTAGGAGCAATTGGCGATCCGTCAGTTAAGCCAGGAATCCTAGAGCGCGGCGTGCTCTTGCCACTTCGCTTCCAGTTAGATCATCATTTGAATTTACGTCCCGTGAAGCTTTACCCAGGTGTGACGTCTCCATTGGTTGGAAAAGGCTCGAAAGAAATTGACTTTGTAGTTTGTCGCGAAGGAACTGAAGGTCCATACGTTGGCGCAGGTGGTTTCCTGCGCAAGGGAACTGCGCATGAAGTTGCAACGGAAGTAAGTATGAACACTCGCTTTGGCGCCGAACGAATCATCCGTGATGCATTTGAGCGCGCTGGTCGTCGTCGTGGCAAGGTGACACTGGTTCACAAAACTAACGTGATCGTTTACGCAGGCGATCTTTGGCAGCGGGCATTTAACGATGTAGCAGCCGAGTATCCAAACATTGAAACGGATTACTGCCACGTTGATGCCGCAAGCATGTTCTTCCTAACTTCGCCAGAACGTTTCGACGTAATCGTCACTGACAATTTGTTTGGCGACATCCTTACTGACATTGGCGCAGCAATTGCTGGTGGCATTGGTTTAGCAGCCAGCGGAAACATTGACCCGAGCAGAACTAACCCAAGTATGTTCGAACCAGTTCATGGCAGTGCTCCTGATATCGCAGGACAAGGTAAAGCCGATCCAACTGCGACCGTGCTCAGCATTGCAATGATGCTCGATCATTTGGGATTTACAGATGCCGCGAAGAAGATTGACGATGCAGTAGCAGCCGATCTTGCATCCCGAACTGGCACAAGATCAACCAGCCAAATCGGTGACGCTCTGGCAGCAGCAGTAGCAGGTTAAGGATTTACTATGACAACATTTGTTCACAATGATTTAGATGTGTCTGCTGCAAAAGTCGTTGCATCAGGCCAACCGCTCTACCCAGCAGTCGAGCGAACTAGCGCAGTTGCCGCAATTGCAAACAAGGCCAGCTCAACGCCTGCAACT
This sequence comes from Actinomycetota bacterium, assembly GCA_947491175.1. GTDB lineage: Bacteria > Actinomycetota > Actinomycetes > S36-B12 > UBA5976 > UBA5976. Next base: position 709 of record CANLIF010000097.1, on the reverse strand, counting down.
GCAGAACAACGTGCAGCGATTTTTGCTGACCCTGGTTTTGGAAAATACTTCACTGACAACGTAGTTCGCTCAGTTTGGACAAAAGCTGATGGTTGGCATCAAGGCGAAATAGTTTCTGGCTCGGCAAGTGCTGGTGGCGTAGGTATCAACGCATTGCATTACGGGCAATCAATCTTCGAAGGTCTAAAGGCATATCGCCAACCTGCTGGCGGTATCTTTACTTTTCGCCCGGAAGCAAATGCCTTGCGATTCCAGCGTTCCGCGCATCGCTTAGCTTTGCCACCCGTACCAACTGACTTATTCCTGGGAGCAATTGAAGCCCTAGTTCGTCAAGATCAAGCTTGGGTGCCAACTGATCCTGATCAGTCTTTGTATTTACGACCGCTTGAATTTGGTTCCGAAGATGCATTAGGTGTTCGGCCATCGACTCATGTCACATTTGTATTGATGGCCTCTCCTGTGGGTGCCTACTTCCCACAGGGCGTTAAGCCAGTTTCCGTTTGGTTAAGCGATGACTATGTGCGCGCTGCTCCTGGTGGCACCGGCGAAGCCAAGTGTGCGGGAAATTATGCGTCAAGCCTGATTGCGCAAGCCGAAGCGACAGACAATGGCTGCGACCAAGTGGTTTGGATTGATGCAATCGAGCGCAAATACATTGAAGAGATGGGTGGCATGAACATGTTCTTTGTTTATGGCTCCGGCTCAAGTG
>CANLIF010000096.1 GCA_947491175.1 Actinomycetota bacterium | reverse complement strand
GTGAGATTTCATCTATCCCACTGATCATTGCAGCTCAACAAAATGCAATCGGCGGCTGGGACATACATGCCCTTTCGCACGGTCGTTTTGCCGCTGGCATTGTTGCTCCCCCGGGCCAAGACCCTAAGCCTTATGTCCTAAAGCTAAAGGCCTCACTGCCAACAGATGTTCGCTTACCTACCTTGATATCCGAGATCGAATTGGTGCTTAAGTGGCTAAGTAATGGCGTTACCCGCTTAGTTGAAATCAGTGAGGGTCACACTTGGATGCATCCCATTCATGCCAAAGTTCGAGCAAGTGAACTAATTGGCGGATAGTGCAAAACGCTGGCTAATTGAAACCCAAACATCTAGCAGGGATTTGGCTGCTCCGGTATCAAGAGAGTTATAAGCAACTGGAAGTGCGCGCGCAATCCGTGCAACTGTCGAATCAGTAGTTTCACCAAAGCGCTTGGATTCCTTTGCGGCATCGTAGGCAACCATAGTTGCGGCTGCGTTCAATGCAACTACATCACGAATGGCCGAAAAGTTTCCATCCGTTCGGCCAGCAAGAATCTCTCTAACGACTTGAGCGTTGAACTGAGCATCGCCGCCCCTGAGTTGCTCAAGCGTTGCAGGCTGCAAATCCAATTCGTTTGGATCCAGAATTGACTCTCGCAGTACTCCTGAAGTGACATCCCAAATTTGAGTTGGCGCAGATGTGGAAAGTTCGTCTAAGCCATCGGTACTGCGCACGATGATTGATTTGAATCCACGATCCAATTGAACTTGGGCTAAAACAGGTGCCATTCGGATATCTGCACAACCAAGTAAGGCGGCCTTGGGCTGACCAGGATTTGATAATGGTCCCAAGACATTAAAGACAGTTGGGACTCCTAATTCTTTTCGAACGTTAGCCGCAAATCTCATTGCTGGGTGATGTGAAGGCGCGAAGCAAAACGCAATGCCAGCCTCGGCCACACAAGACGACAACAAACTAGTTGGCATATTGATTGCCACGCCAAGTGCTTCGAGCACATCTGCAGTACCAGCCTTGGAAGAAATTGCTCGATTGCCGTGTTTGAGCACTGGATATCCGGCGCCCGCAACAGTTAGTGCCGCCATAGTTGAAATGTTTACTGTGTGCGCGCCATCGCCACCAGTTCCAACAACATCAACTGCAATTCGATCTAAGTTAACTTCAATTGCATTAGCCAACATTGCTTTAACCATGCCGCTGACTTCTTGCGGGGTTTCGCCCTTGACGCGAAGGCCAATTACTAGGCCTGCAATCTGTGAATCAGTCGCAGTGCCAGACATCATTTCGTTCATTGCCCAAAAAGCTTGATCAAAAGTTAGGTCACTTCCAGAAACCAAAGTTCCAAGAATTACTTTCCAGTCTGGAGCAGTCATGATTTATGCGACTTCCCTATTGGGAAATGGGATTTCGGGATTTGAGTAAATCTAAACATGCGGTAACCACAGCGCGGGGGTCAATTGGGTGCGCCACAACTGCATCGGCTCGAGACCAAGTCGCCAACCAGCGATCATCAACCCGACCAACCAAAACTAGAACCGGTGGGCAGTTAAAAACTTCATCCTTGAGTTGTCGGCATAACCCCATGCCACCTGACGGTGTGGCCTCGCCATCGAGAATCAGTAAGTCAAATGGCCGGGAGTCAACAGTTGCGATCACTGCTGGCTGGGTGGCACATTCCAAAATATCAATTTCCCCAAAGTCCAAAGAAGGGCGTCGGCCAAGACTTACTTTGATGCTGGCGCGAACGGCTGAATCGTCACTGTAGACAAGCACTTTGAGGGTGGGGGCACTGTTGGACACAGCAAAAGAGTATCTGACCAGCAATCCGAATTGGTAATTGGGATTGTTGATTTAAGGTCTGTAAATGCAATTGATCACATAAGGGCGCTTTTGGGTAGCCTGAGGGGATTTTCCAGCCGTTGGTGGGTAAACTTGAAGCGTGAGTACAGTTTCTGCGGTCCGAGTCCCAAGCCAAGCCGAACGCCCAAATATGGTGTCAATTGGCACGATTGTGTGGCTATCCAGTGAATTGATGTTTTTCGCAGCTCTATTTGCGATGTACTTCACTTTGCGCTCGGTGAATCCAGAACTTTGGTCGGAAGAAGTTGAACTACTCAATCTGCCGTTTGCCTCATTTAACACCACGATTTTGGTGCTTTCCTCGGTGACCTGCCAACTCGGCGTTTTTGCTGCCGAGCGTGGCGATGTAAAGGGACTGCGTAAGTGGTTTGTCATAACTTTTCTGATGGGTTTTTACTTCGTTGCCGGCCAGGTTTACGAGTACTCGGTCTTGGTGCATGAAGGCCTAACTTTGTCTGCTAACGCATACGGTTCAGCATTCTACTTAACTACTGGATTTCACGGATTGCACGTAACTGGTGGTTTAATTGCGTTCTTGTTTGTCTTGGCTCGCACCTACGCCACTAAGCACTACACACATAAACAAGCCACAACCGCGATCGTAGTTTCTTACTACTGGCATTTTGTCGACGTGGTGTGGATTGCACTATTTGCAACGATTTACCTAATTCAATAATTAACAATCTCATTTGTGAAGTAGATAAGGAATCCAGTGGCACTTAATAAGAGACATCCTGCGGCATTGTTTGCCTTGCTAGTGGTAGCACTCGGCACTACCGGTGCGGCTTATGCGGCGGTGAGCACGCAAACTGCTCCAAAAGTTGTTGCGCAAACTGAAACTCAGGTAGAGCAAGGTAAGCAGCTATTTCTGGAAGGCTGCTCGTCTTGCCATGGTCTTGCCGCCCAAGGCGCATCAGATGGACCATCACTTATTGGCGTCGGCGCTGCTGCGGTAGATTTCCAAGTTGGAACAGGCCGGATGCCACTTGCCGCACCTGGCGTTCAGGCCATGCCAAAAATGCCTTCTTACAACGCAGAAGAAACTGCCGCCTTAGCCGCCTACATTGCAACTTTAGGTGCTGGCCCAAGTATACCAACTGCTGAGATGCTTGACACTACAAATGCCGAACTAGCCTTGGGTGGCGAACTGTTTCGCACTAACTGCGCTCAGTGCCACGGGGCTACTGCGGTTGGAGGCGCTCTTTCCGAAGGCCGCAAAGCTCCAAGTTTGATGGATGCTGATGCTAAAAATCTCTACGAAGCTATGGTCTCGGGTCCCCAGGCTATGCCACTTTTTGCGGACAGCACTTTGAGTACTGAAGAAAAGCAGCACATCATTATGTATGTAACTGAACTTCAAAAAAATGAAAGTCCTGGAGGATTTAGCCTCGGGCGACAGGGACCAGTAACTGAAGGTTTGTTCCTCTTTGTCGTTGGACTTGGCGTACTAATTGTTGCCGCAGTATGGATCGGGGCGAAAGCAAAGTAATGAACGAATTAGAGCATCCAACGGGTGACCCATACGGTGCCAAAGATGGCAAAGATTTAATCAGTGGCATAACAGTTTTTCCTATGGAGCCGCACGTACTACGCAAGGCTGACATAGATCCAAAGGCTGCCATCCGCGCTGAGCGCCAAGTTGCAACGATGTTCGGGCTCTCGTCCTTAATGATTATTTTGTTTGTTGTTGCCTACATAAAGGTGCCGGCCGATCTGCTGATCACGATTCCGGTTATTGGAACACTAAATGCAAATCACCTTGCAATTGGTTTCACTTTCGGTATGGCAATCTTGCTAATTGGCCTTGGCGCAATTCACTGGGCCAAGAAGTTAATGCCGGATGAAGAAGTTGTACAAGAGCGTCATGCTTTGACGTCATCAAATGAAGATCGCGCCGCAGTGCAATCCAGTCTTGCGCGTGGTGCTGCCGAATCTGGCTTCAAGGATCGCAAGATTATCCGCCGCTCATTATTGGGCGCGCTTGCATTATTCCCGGTGCCACTAATCGTCTTACTACGGGATCTGGGACCACTACCGGGCACTCGGCTGCGCGAAACTATTTGGGATAAAGGTATTCACCTAGTAACCGATGCGACTTATCGAAAGATCAAAGCTTCAGATATTCCACTAGGTGGCCTGATTAATGCGGTTCCTGAGAACTTGAAAGAGATTGAGCACGAAGATGGAAATCTAAACCAGCGCGGCAAAGCTTCGATCATTATTGTTCGTATGGATCCAGCCGAAATAGTCTCGCAACAAGGCGATACCTGGGATTACCAAGGAATCTTGGCTTTCTCGAAGATTTGCACCCACCTGGGGTGTCCAACATCACTTTACCAACAGCGCACTCACCACTTGCTGTGTCCGTGCCATCAGTCTACGTTTGATCTATCAGACTCGGGCAATGTGGTTTTCGGACCGTCTGCACGTCGCATGCCGCAACTTGCGATCACAGTTGACGCCGAGGGTTACCTAATTGCTCAAAGTGGATTTAATGAACCAGTAGGACCTAGTTTCTGGGAGCGCGGATGAGCACAACCGAAGAATCAATACAGACAGCAGCTCACGCTGCCCCCACCACTAAGGGTGGTGCAGTCGGCTACTACATCGATGACCGCTTGGCTTCCGCAAACTTTACAAAGCGATTAGTCGACAAGGTTTTCCCTGACCACTGGTCGTTCATGCTCGGTGAAGTCGCGCTTTACAGTTTCATCATTTTGCTACTTTCGGGCACGTACTTAACTCTGTTCTTTAATCCATCGATGACAGAAGTTATTTATAACGGTTCTTACGTCCCGCTTAAGGGCGTAAAAATGTCAGAGGCTTACTCCTCGACTTTGGCGATTTCCTTTGACGTTCGCGGTGGACTTTTGATGCGCCAGATTCACCACTGGGCGGCGCTGTTCTTCACGGCTGCAGTTTCAGTTCACTTACTTCGAGTTTTCTTCACGGGCGCGTTCCGTAAACCTCGTGAAATCAACTGGGTTATCGGCACTTTACTTTTGGTTCT
>CANLIF010000095.1 GCA_947491175.1 Actinomycetota bacterium | reverse complement strand
TTGAAGTTCTGCAGGCAGACCTTGCTGATCGTGCGCAACTCGATAAAGTATGCGCTCGCGTAGCTAAAAATGATATTGACCTTGTCATAAACAATGCGGGTTTTGCTATCAAGCAACCTTTTGTCGGTGGCGCAATAGAAGCCGAACAAAACTTACTAGATGTTTTGGTAACTGCAGTTATGCGAATTACTCATGCTGCAATGCCAGGAATGATTGCGCGAGATCGCGGTGGTGTAATCAACGTCAGTTCTATTGCGGGCTGGATGTCAAGTGGAACTTACAGTTCAGCCAAAGCGTGGGTAACTAGCTTTAGTGAAGCCCTTGCCACGTTGCATAAAAATTCGAACGTGCACGTAATGGCACTTTGTCCTGGCTACGTTCGCACTGAATTTCATTCCCGAGCAAACATGGAAACCGAAACCATTCCAAACTGGATGTGGCTTGATGTTGATGCAGTAGTTGCAAAGTCCTTGAAGGATTACAAGAGTGGAAAAGCAATCAGCGTTCCAGGAATGCAATACAAGTTCTTGAGTTTGATTGCGCAATACTTACCGCGTCCGATTGTGCGCAAACTTTCGGTCGCTTCGCGACGTTAAAGTGCAGCTAGTACTTGTTGCGGGGAATCGTTAGTAACTTTCCAGCCACGTAATCGTGATTGCAACGAGGCTTCTTTGGCAGATTCGCCTGCAGAATCGGTAATCACAACAGTTACGGGAGCGTCTGGCCAATCACCGTAATCTCCGCCGATAGTTGGCATCACTGGATCTATCAACACGTACCCAACGGCAGGACGGCGAAGCGACCTGCGACTAAATCCAATGGCTGGAGCATGAACACTAGTTTCGCCATGAAAAACCAAAACTAATGGTTCGGCGGTGCTGGCTAGCTGGGATGCAACGTGAGTCACCCAGCGAACTGACTCAGCCGGGGGAGAAATCACCAGTGGTGTGGCCGCAAGGGATACCTGCGCTGCCACTGTATTAATACAGTCAATTTCTGGAAGAAATGCGATCGTGGCCATTAGATAACTGTGCCACAGATGCGAATGCATCTATTGCTCGAAACCAGGCCCATCCCATTCATCTTGTTGCTCCATGATCGAGCGCAGGGTTTGGTCTGCGGTTGCAACTATCTCGCTTGTCCGCGAAATCAATTCCTCGGCAGATACAGAACTTAACAAGTCCAATTGATCTAATTCACCAATGGGTAAAATTCCCGCTAACTGCCAGCAAGCTTGCATTGGATCATCACTTAGCACCGTGTCTGCGCCAAACTGCAAATTGGTGAACTCACTTGCAAAAGCGAGCAGTTGTCGCACTTTGGTTTCGAGATGGAGCTTTGATGCCAAGAGACGATCATCCCAAACCAAATCAGGAACTAACTCAATATCGGCTAATGGATACGGGTCATCTGGCAACCAAGTTTTTACTCTAAATCTTTGCGTGCCAACAGACTCCAACCCATAAAACTCTTCGGTGGTTCCAATGTTCGTCACCGCAGCGATGGTGCCAAGCTGCATTCGCTCGTCGCCCCCGCCAACTTCAGCGCCGCGCTCAATTAGCACCACGCCAAACTCTGGATTCGGAGAGCCCATCAAATCGCCGAGTAACTTTAGATAGCGAGGCTCAAAAATTCGAAGTGGCAGCGGCATGGCCGGCAAAAGCACTGATCCGAGTGGGAACATCGGCAGCACCGTCATTACGCACCAGATCCAATCTCTTATCTGATTAAGCGTATCTGGAGGTAAAACATGTGGCCTCATTTAATTCTCAGAAAACCCCTATTTTGGCGGGTCTTGGGGATCTCGATTTGCACTCTAGGGGGGAGAGTGCCAACAATAGTATTAGCACTCGGAACCCCTGAGTGATAACCCAAAAACTCTGGGGCACATGCCCTAATCGTTTGGCACAAAAGGAAAAAACACATGTCGAAGATGATCGCTTTCGATGAGGAAGCCCGTCGCGCACTTGAGCGCGGTATGAACACACTCGCTGACGCAGTCCGCGTAACGCTTGGCCCAAAGGGTCGCAACGTTGTTCTTGAAAAGAAGTGGGGCGCACCAACAATCACAAATGACGGTGTCTCCATCGCCAAGGAAATTGATCTTGAAGATCCATACGAAAAGATTGGTGCAGAACTAGTTAAAGAAGTTGCCAAGAAGACTGACGATGTCGCTGGCGACGGAACTACAACTGCAACTGTTCTGGCTCAAGCACTTGTTCGCGAAGGTCTACGTAACGTGGCTGCCGGCGCAAACCCAATGGTGCTAAAGCGTGGAATTGAAAAAGCTGTTGAAGCAATCAGCGCTGAACTTCTTGCCATGGCACAGAAGGTCGACTCCAAAGAACAGATCGCAGCAACTGCATCTATCTCTGCAGCTGATCCACAGATCGGCGAAATGATCGCTGAAGCCATGGACAAGGTTGGCAAGGAAGGCGTCATCACTGTTGAAGAGAGCAACACATTTGGTCTTGAGCTAGAACTGACTGAAGGTATGCGCTTTGACAAGGGTTACATCTCGCCTTACTTCGTTACTGATGCCGAGCGCATGGAAGCTGTTCTTGAAGATCCATACATCTTGATCGTTAACTCAAAGGTTTCTGCAATCAAAGACCTACTTCCAATCTTGGAAAAGGTTATGCAGTCCGGTAAGCCACTTGCCATCATCGCTGAAGATGTTGAAGGTGAAGCACTTTCCACACTTGTTGTTAACAAGATCCGTGGCAACTTCCGCTCAGTAGCTGTTAAGGCTCCAGGCTTTGGTGACCGTCGCAAGGCAATGTTGCAAGACATCGCAATCTTGACTGGCGCTCAGGTAATCAGTGAAGAAGTTGGCTTGAAGCTTGAAACAACTGACATCGAACTTCTTGGTAAAGCACGCAAGATTGTCGTTACCAAGGACGAGACCACAATTGTTGAAGGTTCCGGAGACGCAGACCAGATCGCTGGTCGCGTAAACCAGATCCGCGCTGAAATCGAAAAGTCTGATTCTGACTACGACCGCGAAAAGCTCCAGGAACGTCTGGCCAAGCTTGCTGGTGGTGTTGCAGTAATCAAGGCTGGCGCTGCAACTGAAGTTGAACTTAAAGAACGCAAGCACCGCATCGAAGATGCTGTTCGCAATGCGAAAGCTGCAGTTGAAGAAGGTATAGTCGCCGGTGGTGGTGTTGCTCTTCTACAGGCATCTGAAAAGGCTTTCGCCAAGTTAAATCTTGAAGGCGAAGAAGCAGTTGGCGCGAACATCGTAAAGGTAGCTGTTGAAGCACCGCTAAAGCAGATTGCAATGAACGCCGGCCTTGAAGGCGGAGTTGTTGCAGAAAAGGTTCGTAACCTAGCACCTGGCTTTGGTTTGAATGCTGCAACTGGAGAATACGTAGATCTAATCAAGGCTGGCATCATCGATCCAGCTAAGGTAACTCGCTCTGCGCTTCAGAATGCTGCATCCATTGCTGCACTGTTCCTAACCACAGAGGCTGTCATTGCTGACAAGCCAGAAAAGGCTGCACCAATGGCCGGTGGCGGAGACATGGGAGGTATGGATTTTTAATCCATACCAATAAGGACTCAATGGGCTTGGATCGCGTAAGCGAGACAAGAGGCTTCTAGTTCATACCTAACAAAAACTAAAAAGTAAGGCCCCGAGATTTTTCGGGGCCTTACTTTTTTGCCAAGAATTAAGAAAAGTAGTTACTTACCGTGACGAGCGTTGGTTGACCCATCATCGGAGGCAAAGTCTTTTTGAGTTGAAATCGCGCTATCTAATTCAGCCAATACTTTGTCATAAAGTGCCAACATGTCATCCATGTTTGGGATGTTGGCTAAATTTGGGCGCGGCGAATCCGCATCTGGTAAATCAATATTGTTCATAGCCCACATCTCCGTGAGCATTATCGTATTAACTGCCAGACTTTGGACCTTACCCGTTACAGGGAAAACCCCACGCCATAATTATTCCGAGGCAGGTTTTCCATACAAAAGATCATCAGCGTCGAGTATTCGATACGCATAACCCTGTTCGGCTAGGAACCTTTGACGGTGAGCGGCAAAGTCTGCATCCACGGTGTCGCGGGTGACGATTGTGTAGAAGTGCGCCGAACGCTTGTCACCCTTTGGACGAAGCACGCGACCAAGTCGTTGCGCCTCTTCTTGGCGCGAACCAAATGTGCCGCTGATCTGAATCGCGACGCCAGCTTCTGGTAAATCAACTGAGAAGTTTGCAACTTTAGAAACTACGAGAACTCGAGTTTCACCTTCCCGGAAGGATTGGAATAATCGCTCGCGCTCTTTAATTGGAGTGGCACCAGTAATTGTTGGCACACCCAAGTGCTTACTGATTACATCAAGTTGATCTAGGTACTGGCCAATTACCAAAATATGGTCATCGGGATGCAAGTTAACTAAATGCTCAACAACTCGATTCTTATGAGAAGTAGTGCTTGCCAGGCGATAGCGCTCTTCAGGTTCTGCCATTGCATACGCTAACCGTTCGGCATCTGGCAAGGTCACGCGAACTTCAGCGCAATCAGCCGGTGCGATATAACCCTGAGCTTCGATGTCTTTCCAAGGTGCGTCGTATCGTTTTGGCCCGATCAGCGAAAATACTTCACCTTCCATACCGTCTTCGCGGACCAGTGTTGCCGTTAAACCAAGGCGTCGACGCGCTTGGATGTCCGCAGTAAATCTAAAGACTGGCGCAGGCAAGAGGTGAACCTCGTCATAAATGATTAGTCCCCAGTCGCGAGCATCAAACAATTCCAGGTGTGCATAGACACCCTGGCGACGAGTAGTCATGACTTGATACGTCGCAATAGTTACTGGGCGAATCTCTTTCCGCGCGCCGGAGTATTCACCGATTTCTTCTTCGGTCAAAGTCGTGCGCTTTAATAACTCGGCTTTCCACTGCCGAGCCGAAACGGTGTTTGTCACCAGAATCAAAGTGGTAGCGCCAGCTAATGCCATAGCGGCTGC
>CANLIF010000094.1 GCA_947491175.1 Actinomycetota bacterium | reverse complement strand
TAACCGCCAACTCAACGCAAGCCGATGCCACAAGCGCGATTGCAGCAGCAAAGGCAGCAGCTCCGATGTGGCGCGATCTGCCATTTGATGAGCGCGCAGCGGTTATTTTGCGGGCGGCCGATTTATTGTCTGGCCCATGGCGTAACAAAGTTTTAGCTGCAACTGTCTGGGGTCAATCCAAGACTGCATACCAAGCCGAAATTGATTCAACTTGTGAACTGATTGATTTCTGGCGATTCAATGTTCACTTTGCGCGCCAGATTTTGCAAGAGCAGCCAGTGTCTTCCCCTGGAGTTTGGAATCGCACAGACCATCGCCCACTTGAAGGTTTCGTCTACGCAATCACACCGTTTAACTTCACTGCAATTGCTGGAAACCTTCCGACGGCTCCGGCGTTGATGGGTAACACTGTCATTTGGAAGCCATCCCCTACGCAACAAGTTGCCGCATCTATCACCATGGATCTTTTGATGGCTGCTGGTTTGCCCCCGGGCGTAATCAACATGGTGACCGGCGATGGAATTGCAGTTTCTGAAGTTGCACTTGCTGATCCAGATCTAGCTGGCATTCACTTCACAGGTTCAACACCTGTGTTCCAACACCTTTGGAAAACCGTTGGCAACAACATTTCCAACTACCGTTCCTACCCTCGGCTAGTCGGGGAAACTGGTGGCAAGGACTTCATCTTCGCTCACCCATCCGCAGAACATCGCACGCTTATCACTGCCATGATTCGTGGCTCATTTGAATTCCAGGGACAGAAATGTTCTGCGGCATCTCGGGCATATGTGCCACGCAGTATCTGGAATGCAATCAAGGATGATTTCCTTGCTGAAGTTGATGGCATTAAGCAAGGTCACGCATCTGACTTCAGTAACTTTATGACTGCAGTAATCGATGAAAAGGCTTTCAAGCGCGTAAGTGGTGCCATTGATCGTGCGCATGCCGATAAGTCAATCGAAGTTGCTGCTGGTGGAACATATGACGGCAGTGAGGGTTGGTTCATTCGCCCAACTGTGTTGGTTGGTAATGACCCAACTGCGGAATTCTTTACTGACGAATACTTTGGACCAGTACTTGCGGTCTACGTCTACGAAGACAACAACTGGCGCGATGCCTTGAGCCAAATGGAAAGTATCGCTAAGTACGCGCTAACTGGAGCGATCATTGCGCAGGATCGTGATGCGATCAACGAAATGTCTCATGCCCTTCGCTTTGCAGCTGGCAACTTCTACATCAACGACAAGCCAACTGGCGCAGTTGTCGGACAACAACCATTTGGTGGTGCTCGCGCATCTGGCACAAACGATAAAGCAGGCGCAGCACTTAACTTGCAGCGCTGGACTAGTGACCGCAGCATCAAGGAAACTATGGTTCCGGCCCAGCATTACCGCTACCCATTTATGGATTAGTTGTGAAGTCCAAGGATTCAGGCAAACTCAAATCATTTTGGGAAAGTGTTAAGTCCTGGTCTCGGGCGTTTGCAGATATGCTTCGTGGTGCTGAGCCACCTTTCTGATGACTGCGATCCTGATTACTGATGGCAACTGCGCGTTTTGTCAGCGCACTGCAACCAAACTTGCCCGAATCGTTCCAACGGGTTGGGTTAATGTTCCTAGTACTGAGTTAGCTGATACTTATGGCTTAACTCAAGAACAACTTGCGCATTCGGTTTGGCTGATCGAGCACCCTGAATCAGATCAAGTCCGCCACAGCGGCGCTAAAGCTGTTGGAAAAGTCTTAAGAATCCGTGGTGGGCTTTGGGGCGCAATTGGTTGGCTTACTTTTATTCCACCAGCATCTTGGATCGCAGCCGGGATGTATCGCTTAGTTGCAAACAATCGAAAATTCTTTAGCCGCTTTGTTTAACTAATTTTGTTGCCAGATTTTCGCATTGATCAACAAAGGGATCTAAGTGTTCGACTAAGACTGATTCAACTTGTTCTCTTGAAATTTGAAAGTATTCATGTGTTAGTCGATTTCTCATGCCTGCCACTAGGTGCCAAGGGATAGTCGAGTGCTCGTGTTTTAACTCACTTGAAATCTTTCTAACAGCCTCGCCCATACACACAAGGTTGTATTGAATTGCATCAAAAAATAGTTCTTCACATTCAATTGAAAGCTTGAGTTTGAGCGCCCTATCAATTCGTTCAGCAGAATTTGAGATATCAATAAGCCAATCTAGATCAGTGCGAGGACTCAAATTGGTACTGCTTCCTTTAGGGCCGCCTTGCGCACACTCGGTTTCAATATGGACTCTGGAGATACGTCAACCTTGCACTCCAGCAGAGACTCAAGTGCCGCCTGCAGTGAGATTGCAATTGACAGCGCATTTTCATCTGGAGTGCTAACAAGAAAATCAATATCGCTTTTGGACGTGTCCTCGCCACGAGCTACGGATCCAAACAAGCGAATATTTCGGGCTCCGTGTGTTCTGGCTAGGTTGGTAATCTCTAATTTGTGTCGCCGAACCAATTGGGCTTTTTTACTTGATAAGTCCGTTTGATTTCCCCGAGCGCTTGATAAGAGGAGCTCTTCCCCGGCAGCGCGAAGCACGCGCTCGAGTGTGCTTACTGAAGGGGAAACACGATCTGCCTCGTACCGGGCGATGGCGGCTTGCGAGGTTCCCGCTCTAGAAGCTAACTCGGCCTGGGTCAGACCCGAGTTGTTGCGGGCCTTTGTGATTAGTAGTCCAACGGTCATAACTGAATTATACCTGTACCAGCATAATAGTCAAGGAATTTATTGATGTAATGATTTCTAATTAATCAACTAACTAATAAAGGTGGCTTCTGGCTTTAGTTCGATATCGAACTTGGCCTTAACGCCTTGCACAATGTGATCAGCAAGTTCTGAAATATCAGCACTGGTTGCAGTTCCACGATTCGTAATTGCCAAAGTGTGCTTACTTGATAGCGCTGCTCGCCCGTTTAAAGTAAATCCTTTAGTGAAGCCAGCTTGTTCAATCAACCAGGCAGCACTTACCTTCACTGTGCCATCAGCCTCAGGCCAGTTCGGTGCATTCTCCGGTGCAGTCAGCACTCTGGGATTCATAAAGAATGAGCCAACACTCCAGGTGTCATGATCAGCTGAATCAAGAACCATACCTTTTCCAGCACGCAGTTCTAGCACTGCACTCTGTAGCTCTGAAGTACTTACCCGATCTCCTATTTCAACATTTAGTTTCGCAGCAAGTTCGTTGTAAGCGATCGGTGCTGACATAGTGCCCAGGGGTAACTGAAACGTAACACTTAGGATCACCCAGGTGTCAGGCTGAGATTTGAAAATCGATGTGCGATAGCCGAACTCACAGTCAGCGGCAAAAATTACATCTACTGACTTTGTCTTTTTATTCCACGCTCGGACTTGGGCAATAGTGTCACTAACACTTTGTCCGTAAGCACCGACGTTTTGAATTGGAGTTGCGCCTACGGTACCTGGAATGCCAGCCAGTCCCTCAATACCTGTCCAACCATTGGCTACGGCACTAGTTACAAAATCATTCCAGTCGTGGCCAGCTGCAACAGTTACCCAGGCGCCAGCACATGCAGATTCATCATTTTCAAATCCAGTTGATTCAATCTTTATGACATCGCCAGCGAAATCATCGCTGACAATAACGTTGCTGCCACCACCAAGAATTAATGCGTTGGGGTTAGCAGACACTGCCTCGATAATTTCTGACTCTGCGGATGCGACAACTAATGAGTTTGGGGTGCCACCCACACGCAAAGTGGTCAGTTCCGCAAGCCTGCGCATCATGTTCCTATTGTGCTAGTCGCACAGTAGCTTTTGCTAAACCTAGGACCTTTAAGTCACCAAAGACTGCGCCAAGTTCAACTTGAACGGTTCCATCATCATTAATTTGCGCAACTTTTCCAGTGAAGCTAACAACGGATCCCTCGGCCGTGTCAGGTACAACTACCGGACGTGTCATCCGAACTGAATAGTCGATAACTGCTGTTGGATCCCCAACCCAATTCGTCACAACTTGAATTGCACGACCCATGGTCAGCATGCCGTGGGCAATTACATCAGGAAGGCCCACAGACTTAGCGAATGCTTCGTCCTGATGAATTGGATTTAAATCACCAGAAGCAAGCGCGTAAGCAACTAGGTCTGCTCGAGTGAAAGTTAAATCCAAAGCAGGAAGATCCATACCAACTGAAATGTCTGAGATTTTTAGTGTCATGCCTCTGGTCCTCGCACGACTATTTTTGACCAACCAGTTACAACCAGTTCGTCACCTGAGAAGACGTCAGTTTTGAATGTTGCAATCTCGTTTGTGCCTAGCGGTTTGATCTCTTCAACTGAGGCACTAACAGTTAACTCATCACCCACGCGAATCGGGCGAATGTATTCGAACTTTTGATCACTATGTACCAAGCGCGAATAATCAAGTTGTAACTCTGGGTCATGGAACGCGGTATCCATGGCATTCATCGTGACCACAATCGAAAATGTTGGTGGCGCAACGGTTCCGTCTGCGTATGCAGGGTTCGTGTCACCCAATGCCTTTACGAAAGCAGAAATCTTTTCTGCCGTCACCAAGTAAGGCTGTGAAGGTGGATAGACATGACCAATCATGTCTCGGTTCATGCCCATGGGATTCCCTTAAACAATCAACGTACGTTCGAAAACAACCGTTAACGAGTTTCCTTGTGCAAAGTGTGCTTGTTGCATCTTGGGCAATGCTTCTTGATCTCAAGGCGGTCAGGATCGTTACGACGATTCTTGCGCGAGATGTAGTTGCGTTCTTTGCAGTCTTCGCATGCCAAAGTAATCTTTGGACGAACGTCGTTACGTGCCATGGTCTTGCCTTTCGTTTGAGCAGCTACACGTGGTGTGTAACTGGTCTTGCCTTTTTAGTACCGAGGGCCGGACTTGAACCGGCGACACAGCGATTATGAGCCGCTTGCTCTACCAAGCTGAGCTACCCCGGCTTAAAACCGTGCGTAAACACGGCCTTCGAGCCCCCTGTCAGAATCGAACTGACGACCTCTTCCTTACCAAGGAAGTGCGCTACCACTGTGCCAAGGGGGCCAGTCTTTTCTTCAAG
>CANLIF010000093.1 GCA_947491175.1 Actinomycetota bacterium | reverse complement strand
GCGCGCTGGGCTGCGGCTTGCAAAATCGTCCAAGCGCTTTGTCTGGATAGTTTTGATCCCCGAGCGTTTAAGAAAAGCGCTGAATTCGATGTTGATTTACCAGCAAGTACTGGTCTGCTTCGAACTAGGTAGCGATCCAAAGCCCGCAGGGCATGAGATCCAACGGGAACCAGGCGCTCCTTATCCCCTTTGCCCTTGAGGCGCAAAATCGGAAAATCCTTAGTCAGCGATGACACATCATCCAAACTTAGGTCTGTTAGCTCTGAAATTCGTGCTCCTGTGCCGTAAAGCAATTCCAACAGCGCATGATCTCGCATCATTAAAATCGAGACATCTGATTCACTGCTGGCACCAACTGCTATCAATAATTTCTCGATTTCCGTAAAAGTCAAAGCCTTAGGTAGACGTTTAAATATGCCCGGAGGCTTTACCGCACGGGCGGTATCTGATGAAACAATTCCTTCCTTGGCCAAGAATGCATGTAGCCCGCGAACTGCAATCAAAGTTCGAGCTGCAGAGGATGGTGCTAGCGCAGGGTGTTGCGCAGTACCTAGTCGCAGGCTGATTAGGAACTCCGAGATCTCATTTGCCGTAACTGCGCGGAAATCAATGAAACCCTTATCAGTGAGAAACTCCAGGTATCTACTTAAATCCCGTCGATACGCTGACATTGAATTTTTGGCTAGTCCGCGTTCAACCAACAGATGATCTAGATAGCCATTTATATGTCGCTGGATCTGGGATTGAATAACTGGGGCCACACTTTGAACTTACCTGACATAACTACCAAAAGGGTGGCAATAAGCGGATGCGACAATGCGATCGTGCTTGGGCTAAATTGCGTTAAAGCTAGACGATCGAGAAACTAGCGCGATCTGCCAGTATGGCTTCACGTCTTGCTACCTCGGTGCTCACTCCAGCGAGCAGACTCGAAAGCGGAGTATCAAGTGCCGAACAAACAGCTGCTAAAAGTTCTGAGGAGGCCTCTTTTTGACCACGCTCTAGTTCCGACAAATACCCAAGTGAAACTTGAGCGTCCCGGGAAACATCGCGCAGGGTTCGAGCTTGCTCATTACGGCGGCGGCGCAATTCTTCGCCAATTACCTGGCGCAAAAGAACCATCTTTTTGCCGTATGCCGGGGTGGCTGCTACCGAGGCTGGATCTGCAATTTTTACGGTGTGAGTAAGCAGTCGCTGGGCAGGATTCACGATTGAGCCAGAACTGGCGTTAATTGGTGTTTCCTGCGTCATATTTCTCTCCATTTCCTTAGCATATCAACAATTAGATGATTGCGCCTCATTTCCTATGATGCCCAAACAATGTATGGATAAACACCTGAATTAGCGTTACCTGATGTCCGATTTGATTTTTGGGATTAGTTGTCGGGATTACAGCATCGTGAGTAAAAGCTCTAGTGCTGCTACTACAGTCTCTTCGCGAACCTGAGCTCTAGCCTCACTTGGTTCAACTGACTCGGGAAAGAGGTGAAGTTCATCTACCGAAGAATCAATCACAGATCCTTGTTCATCACGCATAACACAGGCTACAAACACCGTGCCAGGAAGATGACCATCTTGAGATGACGGACCCGCAACACCTGTTACAGCTAGACCGAAATCAGCATTGAGTTTTACTGCGACCCCGGTAGCCATTTCGAGTGCAACTTGCCCCTGGACAGCGCCACCGTCTGCTAGGACCGACTCAGATACGCCAAGCAAGCTAGATTTCAGATCAGATGCGTACGCAATTACGCCCCCACGGAAAATTTGTGAAGCCCCTGGAATCGAAGTGATAGTTGCACCAAGCTGTCCACCAGTAATTGATTCTGCCGTCGCTAACGTGCGACCTTGCATCGCTATCACAACTGTTATAGCTAGTGAATCAATATCAGTTTTCATTTCCTGGCTCTTTCCATTGACCTAGTATGTCAAAGAATCTAGCTACCCTGCGGAAGGATTCGAGCCTTCAGCACGTAGTCAATACCCGTAGTTACGGTGAGTGCTAAGGCAACCCCAAGGGACATTTGTGCTACCGCATCGACCCAGCCGTGGATTGGAATTAGGAATGCGACTATCGCAACGATTTGGCTTACGGTTTTCACTTTGCCACCGCGACTGGCTGGAATTACGCCTTGTCTGATTACCCAAAATCTCAAAATCGTTATCGCAATTTCTCTAAAAATTATTATTCCAGTGACCCACCAAGCAATTTCATCTTGAATAGAAAGCGCAATTAATGCCGTCCCAATAAGCGCCTTGTCTGCGATTGGATCGGCAATTTTTCCAAAGTTTGTCACTAGTCCATAACGTCTTGCCCAAACACCATCAATTAGATCTGTGATCGCAGCAATTAAAAATACGGTCGCACTCGCCCACTGCACTGCATCAGTTTGCTCAATTGCAAGAATTAAATAACCAAAGATTGGCACCATAAACAATCTGGCGATTGTCAGCAGGTTTGGCACATTGAGAATTCGCACTTCATTATTTGGATCACCTAAATGATCTGGAGTTGGTGGGTGCGTCATTCCCTAAATCTGCTTTGCAACTAAATCCACACCGATCGCATCGGTTACAACTGCCCGTACTATTGCGCCCACTACTAGTTGCTCGGTTGAAACAACGGTCGTTGATCCATCAACTTCAGGTCCTTGATGCTCACTACGCCCCTGATTTCCGGGCTCTTCAATCAGCACTGAAACTTCCTGGCCGATTCGACTACGCGCAACATCTTCGCTGACCCGCAACGCGATCTTACTCACCTCTTCATGCCTTGCCTGTATTTCATGTTCGGAAATGTGATTATCTAGTTTTACGGCTGCGGTGCCGTCCTCATCGGAATATGCAAACACTCCAATTGCATCCAGCCGTGCGCCCTCGATAAATTGAATCAACTCGGCTACATCAGCTTCAGTTTCGCCTGGGAATCCAACAATGAAATTGGTTCTTGCTCCGGCCAGAGGGTTGTGCATACGAATTGCACTCAATAGATCAAGGAAACTGTCAGTTCCACCAAAACGCTTCATTCGTCGCAGTACGGAATTGCTCGCATGCTGGAATGAGAGATCGAAATATGGAACAATTCCAGGAGTATTTGCAATCACGCCAATCAAATCTGGGCGCATCTCTGCTGGCTGCAGGTAAGAAACTCGTACCCATTCGATACCTTCAGGTTGCGCGAGTAATGGCAGAAGCTTTTCAAGCAGTCTTAGATCGCCGAGATCTTTACCGTAAGAGGTTGAATTCTCGCTCACCAATAACAGTTCGCGAACGCCATTTTCACCAAGCCACGCTGCTTCTTCGAAGATTTCACCTGGATCTCGCGAAACAAACGATCCACGAAAAGCTGGTATCGCACAGAAAGTGCATCTGCGATCACAGCCAGATGCAATCTTAAGTGGCGCCCAAGGTGTTGCTTCCAAGCGTTTGCGATAGACATGTGGTCCCATGCCTGGAGTTGAAACTTCGGATGTTGCTAACTGTCGATCAACCGGGGAAATTGGTAGAAGTTTTCGTCTATCCCCCGGGGTATGAGCGATGATGGTTTCACCAGCCAAAACTTTTCTCAGGGTTGCCCCAATGTCTGCGTAGTCATCGAAGCTCAATACCGCATCAGCTTCGGGTAACTCCGCTGCAAGTTCTTTGCCGTATCTCTGCGCGAGGCAACCTACAGCGACAACTTTTCCATTGCCAGCGAGTAGTTCACTGGCTTCCAAGATGGTATCGATCGAGTCCTTTTTGGCTTGCTCAATAAATCCACAAGTGTTCACTAGAACTAAATCAGTAGCTTCGCCGTCAGAGACTAAATTCCAGCCGTCAGCAGATAACCTGCCAGCTAATTCTTCAGAGTCAACATCATTTCGCGAGCAACCAAGAGAGACAATTGAAACACGAGGATTAGCGGTCACGCTGTGAAGCCTACTCGCCGCGGATCAAAGCAATTGTTCCCGCTATATCTTCAGCAGTTACTAATACTTCACGGGCTTTAGAACCTTCTGATGGTCCAACTATGTTTCTAGACTCCATAAGATCCATCAGGCGACCAGCCTTAGCAAAACCAATGCGAAGTTTTCGTTGCAGCATCGAGGTTGAACCGAATTGGGTCGATACAACTAATTCAACGGCTGCCAAAAGATCATCAAGGTCATTGCCAATGTCGCCATCTACTACTCTCAACGCTACCAACGGAGCCACTATATCTTGGCGATACTGAGGTGCCATTTGGCCCTTTGCGTGGGCAACCACAGCGCGAATCTCTGCCTCTGTAACCCATGAACATTGAATGCGGATTGGCTTGGAAGTTCCCATTGGCAGGAATAGTCCATCGCCTTGACCTACAAGTTTTTCAGCACCAGGTTGATCCAGAATCACTCGACTATCAGCCAGGCTGGAAGTTGAGAATGAAAGTCGGCTGGGAACATTGGCTTTAATAAGACCGGTAACTACGTCCACAGATGGACGCTGCGTGGCTAGTACAAGATGAATTCCCGCTGCTCTAGCAAGCTGGGTGATTCTTACAACAGAATCTTCTACATCTCTTGGCGCCACCATCATAAGGTCTGCTAATTCATCTACGACGACAAGCAAGTATGGATACGGGCGAAGCACTCGTTCAGATCCAGGCGGCGGGGTAACTTTTCCACCGCGAACAGCCTTATTGAAGTCATCAACATGGCGGAAGCCGTAAGCCGATAGATCGTCGTAGCGTGCTTCCATTTCCTTTACAACCCAAGCAAGCGCCTCAGCTGCCTTTTTTGGATTAGTAATGATCGGACTGATTAGGTGTGGAATACCTTCATACGCAGTAAGTTCCACGCGCTTTGGATCAATCAGGATCATGCGAACTTCATCTGGAGTGGCACGCATCAAAATTGAAGTAATCAAGGAATTCATGCAGCCAGATTTTCCAGCACCGGTTGCGCCGGCAACCAAAAGGTGCGGCATCTTTGCAAGATTTGCAACAGTGAATCCGCCTTCAACATCTTTACCTAAACCGACCAACATTGGGTGATCATCGCCCGCTGCTTCTCGGCTGCGCATAACGTCACCTAAGGAAACAACTTCGCGGTCAGTATTTGGAATTTCAATTCCAATCGC
>CANLIF010000092.1 GCA_947491175.1 Actinomycetota bacterium | reverse complement strand
GGGCTGTTAGCCTTAGGACACAGACGAATGAGGGGCGGGCGCCCCACATATCGTGTCACATCTAAAGATCTTCGGATCTGTTCGCGCCCGAGAGGAAAAAATCTATGCCATTGGAATCTGCAGTAAAGCAGGCCATCATCGCAGAACACGGCACAAAGCCTGGCGATACCGGAAGCCCAGAAGTCCAGATTGCTTTGATGACACAGCGCATCAATGATCTAACCGGACACTTAAAAACTCATAAGCACGACCATCACAGCCGTCGCGGTTTGCTGCTGCTTGTTGGTCAACGTCGTCGTCTGCTTGATTACTTAACCAAGACAGACATCAACCGATACCGCGCGATTATCGAAAAACTTGGTATCCGCAGATAATTTTTCGTGCGCTTCTTAGGAAGTGAGCTGCGCCGGCATTAAGGTCGGCATGGCAAGCACAAAATCAAGACTCGCATTTTGCGAAAACCGCGGATAGCACGCACATTCGAGCAGTTTGGTCGGTCCTCGGTAGTGAAGTTCGGCTCTATGAGCCGCGCTTCTCGATCGAAGATCGACATGTGATTTGAATGCATTTCACTAGTTAGAAGTGCAGTGTTATCCCTTTATGAAGAGGGAGGTTACCCATGGAGGGTAACGAAGTACAGATCAGCGTTGCTGTGATTGACAATGGGTCATTCGGAAAACGCACAATCAAGTTCGAAACCGGGCGTCTAGCACGTCAGGCAAATGGCACCGCAGTTGTTTACTTGGATGACGACACTATGTTGCTATCTGCTACTACTGCTGGAAAGTCACCTAAAGACCAATTCGACTTCTTCCCACTAACCGTGGACGTTGAAGAACGGATGTATGCAGCTGGACGCATTCCAGGATCATTCTTCCGCCGCGAAGGACGTCCAACTGAAGATGCCATCCTTACTTGCCGACTAATTGACCGTCCGTTGCGTCCGTCATTCGTCAAGGGACTTCGCAATGAAGTCCAGGTTGTTGTTACCGTCATGGCGCTTAACCCAGATGTGCTTTATGACGTAATTGCAATCAATGCAGCATCGATGTCCACACAACTTGCCGGCTTGCCGTTCTCAGGTCCTATTGGTGGAGTGCGCGTTGCCCTAATCAATGGCCAGTGGATTGCTTTCCCAACTCACAGCCAGCTCGAAGATGCTGTCTTTGACATGGTTGTAGCTGGTCGCGTTGTCGGTAACGATGTTGCAATCATGATGGTGGAAGCCGAAGCTACTGAAAACACAATTGCACTAATCAAGGGTGGCGCTAAGGCACCTTCTGAGGAAGTTGTATCTGAAGGCCTTGAAGCTGCAAAGCCATTCATTGCCGAGCTTTGCCGAGCTCAGTCTGCGTTGGCAGCGGTTGCGGGTAAAGAAACTGCAGACTTCCCAGTCTTCCTAGATTATGAAGCTGACGTTTTTGCAGCAGTTGAAGCAGCAGTTTCAGATGACCTAGCAAAGGCATTAACAATTGCAGGTAAGCAAGAGCGCGAAACTGAACTAGACCGCGTCAAGGAACTGACTATCGAAAAGGTAGCCGGTAACTTTGAAGGTCGCGAAAAGGAAGTTAGTGCAGCCCTTCGCTCACTAACTAAGAAACTAGTTCGCAAGCGCGTAATCAAGGACAAAGTACGTATTGATGGCCGTGGACTTCGCGACATCCGTTCCTTGAGTGCCGAAGTAGATGTAATTCCAAGAGTTCACGGTTCGGCTTTGTTCGAACGTGGCGAGACTCAGATTCTTGGTGTTACAACCTTGAACATGATGAAGATGGAACAGCAACTGGATACCTTGTCTCCAGTAACTCGCAAGCACTACATGCACAATTACAATTTCCCGCCATATTCAACTGGTGAAACTGGTCGCGTGGGTAGCCCTAAGCGTCGCGAAATTGGTCACGGTGCACTTGCAGAACGCGCACTTGTTCCAGTTCTACCTTCCAAGCAGGACTTCCCGTATGCAATCCGTCAGGTCTCTGAGGCACTTGGTTCAAATGGTTCCACTTCAATGGGTTCAGTTTGTGCTTCAACGTTGTCACTTCTAAATGCTGGTGTGCCACTTCAGGCACCAGTTGCTGGAATCGCAATGGGACTTATCTCCGAAGAAATCGATGGCAAAATTGAGTATGTTGCACTAACCGACATTCTTGGTGCTGAAGATGCATTCGGTGACATGGACTTCAAGGTGGCAGGTACTAAGGAATTTGTTACTGCGCTGCAACTAGATACCAAGTTAGATGGTATTCCAGCCTCAGTTTTAGCTAGCGCTTTAACTCAGGCCCGTGAAGCTCGTCTTGCGATCCTAGATGTAATGCTGGAAGCAATCGATACCCCAGATGAAATGTCGCAGTACGCACCGCGAATCATCACCGTAATGATCCCAATCGACAAAATTGGCGAAGTTATCGGTCCAAAGGGCAAGATCATTAACCAGATTCAAGAAGAAACTGGCGCAGACATCTCAATTGGTGATGACGGCACGGTTTACATTGGCGCGACTAATGGCGAAGCAGCAGATGCTGCTCGCGCTCAGGTCAACGCTATTGCTAACCCGACAATGCCTGAAATAGGCGAGCGCTACATGGGAACAGTTGTTAAGACAACTAACTTTGGTGCTTTCGTGTCACTTTCACCGGGTAAGGATGGGTTACTGCACATCAGTCAGTTACGCAAACTTTCCGGCGGCAAGCGCGTCGAGAATGTTGAAGATGTTCTCAAGGTTGGTGACAAGGTTCACGTCGAGATCGCAGAAATCGATCCACGTGGAAAGCTATCGCTAGTTCCAGTAGTTGAAGGTTCGGATGAAAGCGCAGATGACGCTGGAGACGAAGACTAAAACGTGACATCACGAAACTCCGCAGTGGTCCTTGGGTATGAACAACGCCCAGGGACCACTCGCACGTTACTCACCGCCGAGCAAGGTGGGTTAGTCAAGCGCACTGTACTTCCTGGCGGACTTCGAATTATCACCGAACAAATGCCATCAGTTCGTTCCGCAGCAATTGGCATTTGGGTAAACATTGGCTCGCGCGATGAAGTTGCCTCACAAACTGGCTCGGCACATTACTTAGAGCACCTTTTATTCAAAGGGACTAAGAACCGAAGCGCACTCGACATTTCTTCGACCATTGATGCTGTTGGTGGCGAGATGAATGCATTTACTTCCAAGGAAGTAACCTGCTTTTACACCAGAGTTCTAGACACCAGCGTCCCGCAAGCAATTGATGTTCTAGTCGACATGATTACTTCCGCCACAATCACATCGGTTGATGTTGATCAAGAACGCCAAGTAGTTCTGGAAGAGATTGCAATGCGCGATGATGACCCGGCAGACCTAGTTCATGAACAATTCTCCAAAGCTATGTTTGGCGATGCACCACTAGGACGTTCAATTCTCGGAACTGTCGAAAACATATCGTCGCTATCGCGCCGGTCAATAAATGGTTTCTATAAGAAGTACTACACGCCAGATCGGTTGATTGTTGCCGTTGCGGGAAACATCGATCATGCAACTGTTGTCAAGTTGGTACGTAAGGCATTCAATCAAGGTGGCTTTGCCCTTGATGGAGATCAAAACCCATATGTGTCGATGAAACATAAAACTAAAGTTCTGCAAACTGGTGGCTATGTTAAGCAAGACAAAACAACCGAGCAAGCAAATCTTGTTATCGGCGTACCTGGCCTAGACCGAGCAGACGAGCGTCGCTACATCCAGTCAGTCTTCAATGCTGCGCTAGGTGGCGGAATGTCGAGTCGGCTATTCCAGGAAGTCCGAGAAAAGCGTGGACTTGTGTATACGGTCTACTCATTTGGGCAACAATTTCTTGATGCTGGAATGGCTGGGGTTTACGCAGGTTGTAGTCCAAAGAATTTAGATCAAGTGCGCGAAGTTATCACCAATGTGCTTGATGATGTGGCAAAAAACGGCATTACCGCTGCCGAGTTGAGCAAAGCCAAGGGCCAGGTGAGTGGTGGGATGGTTTTGGGTCTGGAAGACACTTCTTCACGAATGAGCAGAATTGCCAGATCCGAGATGAACAATGGTTATGTGCCGTCAGTTTCCGAAGTGCTTGACCGAGTTTCAGCAGTGACTTTAGAAGAAGTTCACGCGCTGTCTCATCAACTCTGGTCACAAGATCGCCTTACTGCAGTTGTTGGACCGGAGTAACTAATGTCAAAAATTAAAGTGGGCGTTCTTGGTGCTAAAGGACGAATGGGTGCAACTGTGTGCACCGCAGTTGCGGATAGCGCGGACCTTGAATTAGTTGTGGCCCTCGATGTTAATGACGATCTTATGGGGTTGGTTACTAACGGTGCCGAAGTAGTTGTTGATTTCACTACACCTGATTCAGTTGAGGCAAATTTAAAGTTTCTGGCTGAGAACAACATTCATGCAGTAGTTGGCACAACTGGATTTGATGCTGACAAATTGACAGTAGTAGAAAAGCAATTTGTGGCAAGTAAAGCCAATGTTGTAATTGCACCAAACTTTGGTTTGGCAGCCGTATTGATGATGCAGTTTGCAGCGCAAGCAGCACCACACTTTGACAGTGTTGAAATTATTGAGCTTCACCACCCACGAAAAGTAGATGCACCAAGTGGAACTGCCCGAAGAACTGCGGAAATGATTGCGCAAGCTCGTGCCGGCATGAAGGCTATGCCTGATGCAACAGCAGATTCAATTCCAGGAGCACGTGGTGCAACCGTTTCGGGCGTACCCGTGCACAGCATTCGAGCTCAAGGTTTAGTTGCGCATCAAGAGGTTTTGTTTGGCGGTCCAGGGGAGTCACTAACAATTAGGCACGATTCCTATGATCGTGAGTCATTTATGCCAGGTGTTTTGCTTGCAGTGCGCAAAGTATCCCAAACACCAGGTCTTACCTATGGACTTGAACATTTGCTTGAACTAGGCAGCTAACCCAAAGTATCTAAGTGCTGCAGCTGTTATTGCGGCAATTAAGACCACAAGAATAAATGGCGTTTTAAACTTCAATGCAACAGTTGCTGCAGCCAGTGCTGGGACTCTTGCATCTAAAGTCAAAGCTTGGCTCGATGCGAATGTCTGCACAGCCACTAGTGCGCTCAGCAACGAGATAG
>CANLIF010000091.1 GCA_947491175.1 Actinomycetota bacterium | reverse complement strand
TGGAAGCCAAAAAAAACTAACCAGAAATGTAGCTTGCCTAATCTTTCGTCCAGCATCTTTCCAGTGAACTTAGGCCACCAGAAATAGAAGCCAGCAAACATTGCGAATACGACGGTACCGAATACCACGTAATGGAAGTGCGCAACCACGAAGTAAGAATCACTTACATGGAAATCAAGTGGTGGCGCAGCAAGAATGATGCCAGTTAAGCCACCAAACAGGAAGGTTGTCAGGAAGCCGATGGTCCAAAGCATTGGGGTCTCGAAGCTGACAGACCCACCCCACATGGTGCCGATCCAGTTGAAGAATTTAACGCCCGTAGGCACAGCTATGAGCATCGTCATAAACGCAAAGAACGGCAAGTTGACCGCCCCCGTTACGTACATGTGGTGCGCCCAAACTGCTACCGAAAGTCCCGCAATCGCGATAGTGGCAAGCACCAAACCTTTGTAACCAAAAATTGGCTTGCGGCTAAACACTGGCAAAATTTCAGTAGCAATTCCAAAGAACGGCAAAGCCAAAATATAAACTTCGGGATGCCCAAAGAACCAGAACAAGTGCTGCCATAAAATTGCGCCACCATTTGCCGCATCAAACACTTGTGATCCGAATTTTCGATCAGATTCCAGCATTAACATTGCGGCCGCTAGTACTGGGAAGGCCATCAGCACTAGCACGCTGGTTAGCAAAATGTTCCAAGTGAAAATCGGCATCCGGAACATCGTCATACCAGGTGCGCGCATTGTGAAAATCGTTGTGATGAAGTTGACTGCGCCCAAGATGCTAGCCATACCCGACATGGTCAGACCAAGAATCCATAGATCTGAGCCCACGTTCGGTGAATTGATTACGTTCGAAAGTGGAGCGTAAGCAAACCAACCAAAGCCGGCAGCGCCACCAGGAGTTAGGAAGCCAAGCATTACGGTGATGCCGCCGAATAGATACAGCCAGTAACTGATCATGTTTAATCGAGGGAACGAAACGTCAGGTGAACCGATCTGTAGCGGCATGATTGCATTTGCAAACCCAGCGAACAAAGAGGTTGCAAACAAGAAAAGCATCAAGGTGCCATGCATTGTGAACATCTGGTTGTACTGCTCGTTGCTTACGAACTGCAGACCTGGGCGGGCAAGTTCAGCGCGAATAACAAGGGCCATTAAACCTGCTATAGCGAAGAATGCAAAAGACGTGACCATGTACAGGTTGCCGATCACTTTATGGTCAGTTGACGTCATCCAACCGACAACTTTGTTTCCCTTTTTCGCAGGTGGACGAATCGGTGCCTGAGTTGTTATTAGTACTGGTCTATCTAAAATTGCCATTAGGAAACTCCTGCTACTTCGGATCGACCAGAATCGATCTTGCCAATTTGTCCACGCTCTTTCAAGTCTGCAATGTGTGCCTCGTAATCAGCTCGGGAAACAACCTTTACGTCAAAGAGCATTCTGGAGTGATCAACACCGCAAAGCTCCGCACACTTTCCCACGAATTCACCTTCAGTATTCGGAGTTACTGCAAATTTATTGTTACGTCCTGGAACTACGTCCATCTTCATCAAGAATGCTGGAATCCAGAACGAGTGAATTACGTCAGGAGAAGTAAGTTCAAAGGTAACTTTTTCATCAACCGGTAACCAAAGCACTGGGGGTTGTCCTGGAGTGCCTAGATCATAGACGCCTTCATCTTCGTAGTTAAACGCCCAAGACCAGCGCCAGCCAACCACGTTCACACTGTGCGAACTAGTGTCGTCGACTTTGGTCAAAATTGTTTGGTCGCGCTGCGTGAAGTAAAACAAAACTAAAATCATCAGGAGTGGAGCCACGGTGTAGAGAATTTCCAATGGCACGTTGTATCGCGTTTGCGCTGGAAGGCCATCGCCTTCTTTGCGCCGATAAGCAACGATTGCCCAGAGCAATAGCCCCCAAACCAGTACGCCAACAATCAAAGCTGCAAGCCAAGAACCCTGCCAAAGCGAGAGAATTCGATTACCTTCTTCGGTAGCTGGCTCTGGCATACCAAGGCGGCCATATTCGTTATCGATTGAGCATCCGGATAGCAATACCGTTCCGAGAAGCACCGCAGATACGGTTCGCTTTCGACTACCTGATATTTTCACGTGAAAATGAGCCCTTCAATGTCAACCAAGTAAGAGCGTATTCGGCGCGCCAATACAAGGATTTCTTGTTTCTTAGAATACCTCAAGCGATACAAATAGCGTGGTTTGGGACGGGCCAAGGGACCAAAATCACATTCCCAAAAACACCCAGCTGGAGTCGATGCCAAATCCTGCGCCAATGAGTTCAGAAGCGGTGGTACGCGTGGTGCGAATCAGCTAGATTCTGGAGGACCCGCCAGCCTGGAAAGAATCGGTGGAAGCGCCATAAGACTTGGCAAAAGTCGACAATATTCCTTGCGATCAATGGGTTTTGCTCCCATTGACTCTAGGTGGCTAGTCATCCATTGGGTGTCGATAATTCGCCCACTGCCATCATTTAATAACTCGCCAAGATGAACTAAGGCCACCTTCGATGCATTTTTAGTGACATGGAACATTGACTCCCCTGCGAAAACCCCACCAAGTTCTAGTCCATAAAGACCACCTGCAAGCCTGCCTTCGTTGTCCCAGACTTCAATTGAGTGGGCTACGCCAATTTGATGCAGCGCGGTAAACGCGGAGATTACGTCCGTGTTAATCCAGCCACTTTCTCGCTCGGGATTTCCGCAAGCTCGCATTACCGCTTCAAAGTCTTGATTAACTGTCACGCTAAATTTCTTGACTGCAGATTTAAGCGATGTTGCAACATATATTTGACCAGGATAAAAAATTGCTCGTGACTTTGGCGACCACCAACCAATTGCGGATTCTTTCCCGCCAATTTCATAGGGCATCGGAAATAGGCCAACACGATACGCGGATATTAAAGTTTCCGAATCCCAGTTTGATCCAAAATTTGTTAGCTTTGGCCAAACGATATCTGGATTGATTTCTAATGGAAATCCAGATGAATCAAATGCACTGATTGCAATTAGATCAAGGTCATCTGGTGCCAGCACGGGGTCAGGAAAATCATTCTCCTGAGTACTGTGCATCTGAAGTTACTTACCTAAATGACTTGCCACATCGTGTGCGCATTCACTTCCGTAGGCTTCCTTAAGCCTGGAAATGAATTCTGCTTTGTCAAGAATGTATTCCTGAGTTCCAATTGTTTCAATCACATATGTCGCCAATAGTGAACCAACTTCAGCGCAGCGTTGTGGTGATAAACCCCACCCAAGGCCAGTCAAGAAGCCAGCGCGAAATGCATCGCCAACTCCAGTTGGATCTTTTATTGCTTTTTCTTGCGCAACTGGTACCGAAATGTCGAGCCCATCGCGCGAAGTTATCCGCGCGCCTTTGCTTCCCATTGTTGTAATGCGAATCCCAACGTGGTCCAGCACTTCGTCTGCTGACCAGCCGGTCCGTTGCTCTATTAAGGTCGCTTCGTATTCGTTATTAAACAAGTAGTCTGCGCCCTCAACCACGTCAATGGTCTGCTGGCTATCTAGCCTTGGTAACTGTTGTGACGGGTCTGCGACAAATGGAATCCCCAGTGTCTTGCAGGCTTCTGTGTGCTTTCGCATGGCGTCAGGATCATCTGCGCCGATCAAGACCAGGTCGATGCCACCAGCTTTTTCAGAAATTTTCGATAGTTCAAGTTCAATAGATTCGCTCATCGCACCCGGGTAAAACGAAGCGATTTGGTTTTGTTCCTGATCAGTTGTGCACATAAATCTGGCAGTATGCGCAGTCTTCGAAATGTGAACATGACTGCACTCGACGCCATGGCTTTCTAACCAAGTTTGATACTCAGCAAAATCTGTTCCAACTGCAGCAACCAAAATTGGGTTTCCGCCTAGTACACCCATCCCAAAACTAATATTTGCCGCAACGCCACCACGGCGGATTTGCAAGTCATCTACTAAAAAAGATAACGATACATTGTGTAACTGGTCTGCCATTAACGAGTCATTAAAAAGACCGGGGAAGGTCATCAAGTGATCAGTTGCAACTGATCCAGTTATGGCTATGCGCACAATCGGAGAGCCTAACAAAAAAAACCACCCCTACCGTAATAGAGGTGGTTTTTTTACAAAACTAACTAAACGAATCTCCACAAGCGCAGGATCCGCCAGCATTCGGGTTGTCAATTGTGAAGCCCTGCTTCTCGATCGTGTCTACGAAGTCAATTACAGCTCCACCGAGGTAAGGGACACTCATGCGGTCTACAACAACACCGACACCATTGATTTCCTGGCGAACATCACCGTCAAGGCTGCGATCATCAAAGAACAACTGGTAACGAAGACCAGAGCAACCACCAGGTTGAACCGCGATTCGAAGGTTTAAATCATCGCGACCTTCTTGGTCAAGCAATGTTCTAACCTTTACGGCAGCAGTTTCCGTAATTACGACACTGCTTTCTTGTACGGTCTCCGTTGTCATGATTCTCCTTCGTTGTCTTAGTTTTCCTAAGACATAGTCAACGCTCGGTGTTACCGTTGCTGTCTCTAGGCTACGTCACTCTGGTGAAAATAGCGATATCTGGGGCTAAAAGGTGTCGCTAAAGAATTGTGGCTGGGCCTATCTGCGTCCCCAGGTTTGGGACATTCTGGCACTAACTTCCGCCAATACCTCAGCTGGTGAGGCCATGGATCTCTCTCTGCCAGCGAACTCAGTCATTGAATACGCCGAATCTATCCCGGCTGTTGCGCATTCGCGTTTGCCAAGTCTGACTTCGCCGGCCAATGCAACACAAGGCTTGCCTAAGGCTGCAGCGTGACTTGCGACTCCTGCGATCACCTTGCCGTGCAGGCTTTGGTCATCCAAGCAACCCTCACCAGTAACAACTAGGTCTGCTTTCTCGATTTCTTCGTCAAGTTTTACTATTTCAAGCATAGTTTCGATTCCAGCAACTCGATTTGCGCCTAGCAGGAGCAAACCATAACCAAGTCCACCACCTGCGCCGGAGCCAAGCGCTACGGCTGGATCCTTGCCATCAGTTCTGCGACCGCACAGTGCGGCGAAGTTCTTCAGTGCGCCTTCAAGTTCCATTACCGCAAATTCGTCGGCACCTTTTTGTGGGCCGAAAACTGCGGTTGCCCCACGCAATCCCAGCAAAGTGTTATCGACATC
>CANLIF010000090.1 GCA_947491175.1 Actinomycetota bacterium | reverse complement strand
CTACGGATCAGAAGGTTAGGGGTTCGAATCCCTTCGAGCGCGCAGACAAATCAAAAGGACAGACACACGCTTACCAACTTCTGCCACCACCGCCTCCGCCTCCACCACCAGAACTGCCTCCACTTGATCCACTGCCGGAAGAAGTCGGAGATGTCATAGCGACTGCAAGGGCATCACGGCTCTGTTGAATTGAATGTTGCAAACTGGAGACGGAACTGACGTGAATCCCTGAGGACGCTATGTCCTCCACACTCAGGTCAACAAAGTTTGCGAGCCAAGAATCTTCCAGCTCGAGAATGATTGCAATTGGGAGTAACGCGGCGAAAATATTTCCAGAAGTTAACCCAGATTCCTGAGCAAACTTCCTGCGTAGTGCACCAGAATCTGTATCCATAGCTTTTCTGAATCCAAGCAAGTGCGACAAAAATTCTGCAGATTTTGGAGTTTCAATTCGTGGGGTCTTGATTGTTTGTAGTAAAAACCCAATAAACATTGCCAGTGAAATCGGAAATACCAAACCAAATACTTCTGGGGCTCCAAGTGCGATGGAACTAAATGCTAAGAAGAAAATGCTTAAAACCAAACCGATAATGGATGAAGTTCGTGAACGAGACCCTGTCACATTTCGAATTCCAGATTCTTCTGCAAGCTTCACTAAGTTTGCAGAAATTGTTTGAGAAACACCAGCAATTTCTGCATCGTAGCCTTCGATTGTGACCTGACTAGAACTTCTGAACAAAGTGTTTAACAAGTCCTGCTCGAAACCTCTAATATCAGGGCGACTTTCTTTTTGCTTGACCACAATGTTTTTATCTTCATTCACTTGAATTTCAACAACGCCACGGGCTGCAAGATCAACCAAAGTGGCTGTTATTGCTCTGGCATCAACCGAACCCTTCCAGGCAGCCGATATTTCAGCTACATGACCCAACGGTGGATCAAACCGCAATACCTCAAGGACTTTACTAGTTTGTAGTCGGCCCAAACGCCTGCGCCAAAAGAACATAATGGCACCAAAAATTGCCGCTCCAAGCAGACTGCCAATTAGCAGATTTGGTTTTACTATCTCAAGCCACTCGCCTGAAAATACTTCGATAAACCCTTCATCAGTAACTTGGAAAATTTCTACATCAAACAAAGCTGGACTCATCTGCATTGAGATTGTCATCGATTCACCTGGTTGCAGCGCTCTATTTGATGCCCAAGTTCGACTAGAACTGAGTGATAGGCATTGCGATTCACTACCTGGGACTCCAAAGATGCAGTTCTCCGTTAGAACTAGTGAACTGTCTGCTGAAGGCAAGTTAATGTTGACAACCACTTGTTCAATTGGAACTTGCCACTGATCACCAATAACATCCCAGTAAAAACTTACGTCCCCTACTTTCAATGTTGGGTTGTTGGTGATGTCATTTTCACCAAGTGTAAAGAGGGCGCCTTTTACGATGTAATTAATTTTGTAGGTTTGAACTCCAGTGACAAATACATCCGGATCACCAATCATCAAAGATGCCCAATATCCATCCTGACTTTCAGAATAGATTTCAGTTGCACCATTGCGGGTTATTGAATTCACTTCAATTGGGTGCACCCAATAATCACCCGAATCAAGTTTGTCTCTGACTGGTATTTCACGAAAGATTCCGTGCTTTTCAAGGTCGCCGAAATTGTATGTGATAGTTTCAACGATTTGCACTTCACCAATTGCACTGATGCCAACATCTATTGTGAACTCGTCAATCCGCTCAATGTCTTGTGCGTACGAGACTGAGCTTTGCCCAACAAGAATCATAAGTGTTGTCAGTGTTGAAACGAGAACGCGACTAATAGACCTCATGTGTTCAAGTTAGTCCCATAATCGAGTGGTAACAACGCAATGAGATTTATTGCTTGATTTGGTCGGTTTGAATTCACTGGCACTTTGAGAGATTTCTCCACAGAGTGGCAGGAACATAAGTCCCGTGATATGTTTTTCGAGTGAAAAGAAAACGCTTAGTTTTATTGGTGCTGACAGTCACACTGGGCTTATCACTGTCGTCAGGTGCCCAGGCCGCTGTTAGTAAACCATCTGCACCGACAGTGGTATCCAT
This sequence comes from Actinomycetota bacterium, assembly GCA_947491175.1. Lineage (GTDB taxonomy): Bacteria > Actinomycetota > Actinomycetes > S36-B12 > UBA5976 > UBA5976. The sequence goes on along the minus strand of CANLIF010000090.1, from coordinate 3,103 downwards.
AACCCCATCAGCAAAAACAGGAATCGTCACCATCACGGTTCGAATCTCGCTTCCCGAAAATAATGGCGGATCAAAGGTAACGGGTAGCCAGGTTTTCGCTGGCGGAAAATCATGCACGATTGAGAACCTTGGAACTTCATGCATGATAAAGAGCGTTCAAGCGAAAAAGATCATTTATGTTCAGGCGTCCTCTAAGAATGTCAAAGGATTTGGGACAAAAAGCAAATCAATCTCTTATCTAGTTGGCTCGAGTTATACAAGTAAACCGGTTGTTGTGACACCCAAACCGTCTGCGTCTACTCCGACCACAACTCCGACCACAACTCCGCCTACGTCTACACCCGATACAACATTTAACGTCACGAATATCGGCGCCACATCTTACGTAATTAACGGCCAAACAAATCCCACGCTTACTGTTACCCGCGGAGTCACCTATACGTTTGCTGTAAATGTTTCCGGCCACCCATTTTGGTTGCAGACTCAATCAGGGGCTTACAACTCGAATATCATTTACTCATCTGGCGTTGTGGGTGGTGGCTCAACAGTTGGAACAATCACGTGGCGAGTTCCAAATGATGCCCCCAGTACCATTTTTTACGTCTGCAAGTGGCACCCTTCTCAGAACGGTCAGATCAACGTCGTAAATGCAAGCTAGTTAGTTTTAGCAAACTTTCAAACTGAGGGTTAGTTACTTTGACTTACGCCAGGCTGAAAAACTTTTGACTGAACCAGACTTTGGCTGTTGTAGCCAAAGGAACGGGTAAATCTCTGCTAGGTTTTGGAACTTTTTGAACGATGGAACCGGTGCGAACGTAACTGCCACAGAATTATCACGTGCAAATTGATATGGATCACCTAGGTATACCTGCAAGTTACGGCGCTGCGCCAGATCTTGCAGAGTCTCTAGATAAAAACCAATTCTGCGTGAACTCAACTGAAGTTTTCGTAACGCTTCTTCGTTGAAAACAAACACAACTGGAAGTTCTGGGTGTGCTTTGAGTGCCGGATCGTCATCACCCATTGAATCAATAGTCAGTAATACGTATTTTGGTGAATCGACTTTGATAACAGTTTTTGGACCAGAAGTATTCTCTGGGTCAGGATCACGCTCTAACAGCAAATCAACTTCAAGACGGTTCAAGGAGACCTCTTCAGGAAATTCTTGGATGGGACAAGCATTCGACAACGGACATTGCTTACATAATCCTGGCGCTCGCTTCTCAACTTGCCAGCGGGCAAACCCATAAGGCTTTCCGGTTCCGGCACCAACAGTCCACTGCCAACCAAGTAAGTTTGCGGCTCGCGAGCCATCGATCAATTCTCGATACATACGTTCTTGGCCAAGTTGCCAACTGAAATCGTTACGCACGGTCCAATGCGAAGCTAGCCACATCCGAGTTTGATTTACTAGCCAGCCATCAGTTTCCAATTCCGAAACCACTTCATCGACACAGCTCATCTCACGATTCCAGCCGTCGCCTTGAACATTTGTGTTGGCTTCAAAGCGTAGGTTCTCAAATAACCGAGTTCCGATGCGGGCATAAAGATGTCGAGCATATTCTTGCCAATAAAGTTCATCTCGGAACTTTTCACGATCTTTATATGGAGCTGACTTCACAGCTTTGTAAACCTGATCAAGTGTTAGCAGGTTATGTCTGATGTAAGGGGATAAGACGGTTGCTCCGCGTTTGGCTTTAGGTAAAACTTCAGAACGCAGGGCCGCGTAACCCGTGATATCTAATTGAGCGAGTGTTTGGTCGGCTGCAGTTTGACCACCCTTTATGGAACTAAGCCCAAGTTCACCGGAGTAAAGCCCGCCAAAATTCTTCTCAATGATTTCGAGAACTGGTAAATCTATGGGCATTGGTCGATTCATAAGAATTTAAGGCTATCCGTATATTTAAGTCTTTGCGCGCTCGGAATTTACGAAGTAACTAATTAATCAATCCGGCAGCGCTCGCTCGGTGGACTAACTCCGCTCGCCTATGGCTGTTCAACTTCTTTGATGCATTTTGAATGTGAAACTTAACTGTACTTTCCGAGATAAACATTTCGTGTGCTATTTGCTTATTACTTAGCCCACGAGAGATTGCGCGGATGACGTCTAGTTCACGATCAGTTAAGCGTTCAGCTTTATCTCGTGTTGAACCCAACCCTTTAGCAACGAGTGAACCAACACCGCGACCGAGTACCGTATCACCATCTTGAATAGCCTTAACCCCATTAATCAATTCATCCGATTTCAAATCATTTTTGCACAGGTAACCATTCGCGCCGCGACGCAGAGCTTCAACAACAATTAATTCACTGAGCGTATTTGCCAACACCAAGATTTTTGTAGCAGGATAACGATCTGCAATCTCTTCACAGATTGTTAATCCACGAGTTGTGTCGTCACCTAAATCTAAATCGATAATCATGATGTCCGGACCGTGCTCATCAACGGCGTCAATTACCGCGTCGTAAGTTGTGGCCTCAGCAACAACCGCAATTCCTGCGTTCCGTTCCAGGATTGAGCGAATACCAACTCGCGTGATCACATTGCGGTCTGCCACAACGATTCGCGTGGTGGCCATAGGGGAGCGTCGACCGAGCGATACTTCAGGTCTTGGATCGGGTCCCATGATTGATGCTAACTGGCAACCTAGCCATTTGGGTAGGGAATAACCTAACCATTTTGCCTGCTTAGGGGTAGGTGAAGGCTGATTTCCTATAAAAGTTCTCACTTCTAGACGTACCGTCACAACTAGTTAGTCGGCAAAATCGTGCCGGCGCTGAGAGGAAAAACAATGACTGTTTATGCCCAACCCGGACAAGCCGGGGCCGTAGCTGAATTCAAATCTCGCTACGACCACTGGATCGGTGGACAATACGTTGCTCCTGCAAAAGGACAATATTTCGAAAACGTAACACCTGTCACAGGCAAAGTGTTCTGTGAAGTTGCTCGCGGTACTGCTGAAGATATCGAAAAGGCTCTTGATGCTGCGCACGCAGCAGCCAAGACTTGGACTAAGACTTCGGTAACCGAGCGCGCAATCATCCTGAACAAAATTGCTGATCGCATGGAAGCAAACTTAGAAAAGATTGCCGTTGCTGAATG
>CANLIF010000089.1 GCA_947491175.1 Actinomycetota bacterium | reverse complement strand
TTGACCACATCTACCCCAGCTGCTGTTACCCCATCGATGAAGGCTGCGACTAAATCTGGGCCAGTTGGGCGCATGTCATGCCCAACCACAATGCGTCCAGCCCCGCCATCACTTGACCTAATACCCAAGACTTCGACAAAAGCAGTTCCAACCTCACGGGATAAATCCGGTCCCCACTGGTCGGGCACAACACCGCGAATGTCATAGGCCTTAATTAGGGCTGATAAATCGCGCATTCTTTAAGTCTAGGAGTAGCCAGTTGCTCAGCCTTTAGGGCTTAAGTATTTTTCAAATTAGCTTTGTGGGTCTTGTCCAGAGTCGCGCAGCACTCGCAAATGCCCACGGCGATTAACTTCCACTGTCTGGGCTGCAGGTTCGACTCGGCCAATTTCACGCACTGCATTAGCCAATGCCTCGATGTCACCAACGCTGGGCTTTAAGGCTTCTGGATCTGGAGCAAGTCGTACTACGTCCCAACCACGTGGCGCAGTCATGCGAGCTGCGTGGTCTTCACATAAGTCATAGCAATGGGGTTCAGCATAAGTTGCCAGTGGACCAAGGACTGCGGTGGAGTCAGCATAGACATACGTCAGCGTCGCAACAGCTCGCTTACTGCATGATGGCTTAGAACAACGGCGTGATCCCACATTCGCCAAACTAGCCGACATAGTCTTGGGGTGTGGGTATCGAAACACCGAAAGGTGTGAGGACATGAGAATGGAAACACCGAAAGGTGTGAGGACATGAAAACCGGAACACCAAGTGGTGTGAATCCAAGCGTTAAGCGCGATCGCCATGACCGGGGTTTGCGTGGACCGGCCCTACCGCATTCGGCGCCATCACATGAATCCAGCGATCAATTCTTTGTTAGGGAAATGCGCGAAGCTGTAGAGGACCTCGATGCTCGCCTAGGAACCATGCTGACTTCAATAAAATTCGTGCTGGAAGAAATTCCAAACAAGCGTGATTTAACTTTTGCTAGTGGTCATGTGCCATTGGGCCGAATTGATCAAGGAAATCCGACTGCAATCGTTTTGTATCAACGTCCAATCGAAATGCGCTCCGACTCAAAGGAACTTTTGCAGCGAGTAGTGCGTGATGTCTTAGCCGAACTAGTTAGTTTGGTTACCGGATTGCGACCAGATGATGTCGATCCAAACTATGAAGGTCCAGAAATTAGAAGCTAGAGCCGAAAAAGCAATCGGATCCAATCCCTGCGGATTAAAGCCGATAACTAAAGCTTTGAAAACTACCCGGCTTGCGCACGCTTTAGGCGACGACGCTCACGTTCAGATAGGCCACCCCAAATACCAAAGCGCTCGTCATTCTCGAGTGCGTATTCAAGGCATTCAACCCGTACTTCGCAGGAACTACATACTCGCTTTGCTTCGCGAGTTGAGCCACCCTTTTCTGGGAAGAAAGCTTCGGGATCAGTCTGGGCACAAAGCGCACGTTCGTGCCAACCCAGATCATCAGTTTCAGTGAAGGGAAGTAGAGCGAAATCGCTCACCTGGAACCTCCTGGCTAGTCGTAACGAGTTTGTTGCTGCCCTGATGCAAGCGACAAACCCTTGTGTTACGTGGTCGGATAACCGAACTTGTTCTTAAATTACACAGGTGTTATTCGTTTGACAAGTGATATTCGCCTAAAAATAACGGTTTTTTACTAAACCCTTACTAAATCCCTTGATTTAATGGGTTTATTGCTAAATGAATTCTTGCTAACTGCGTGTTGCAAGTTCCAAAATGTCCGTATAAGCAAAACATATTCACTGATCAGCAACGCACCAACAAAGTGAAATACTCAATGCCATGACTCTTACGCGTGCAACTGACAAAAATAAGACTTGGTATTCAAATCCAATGGCTCGAAATTGGTCTTGCGCTGCGCCTGCAAAAGAAGTTGCCCACTTCCATCAGAGCTTGCCAAATTATTCAGTCACTCCACTAATCGAATTGCCAACGATTGCTGCGCAACTAGGTGTTGGGCGAATTTTTATTAAAGACGAATCGGCTCGGATGAATCTTGCTGCATTCAAAATACTGGGAGCTTCCTGGGCAGTTGCGCAGGCATTAACGGATGGCGCGAACCCAGCGGATATCGACGAGGTTAAGGCAGCGATCGATACGGAGAACAAACCAACTTTGGTGGCAGCAACTGATGGTAATCACGGTCGAGCTGTGGCCCACATGGCAAAGCGCTTGGGTTTGGAGTGTGCGATCGTAATTCCAGATGGTGTTAGCGAACAAGCTATCAACAACATTGCTGGCGAAGGCGCCGAAATCACGATCATTGACGGTAACTATGACGAGGCTGTTGAACTTGCCAAAGAAATCACTTCAACTTTAGATAATGCCATTCACATCCAAGACATGTCTTGGCCCGGATACGTACAAATTCCAAACTGGATTATCGATGGATACACCACGCTGTGCGCAGAAACCGATGAGCAGTTACGCGAACTTGGATCTGGTCCGGCGGACTTAGTTGCTGCCCCAGTTGGTGTCGGAGCATTTTTGCATTCAGTGCTGGCTCACTACCGCAGTCAACCTGGACGAACTCCTGTGGTGCTAAGCGTTGAGGCTATCGGCGCTGCGTGCTTGCTGCAGTCACTTCAAAATGGCGAGCTCACCAGCGTAGCTACTGTGCCAACAATTATGGCTGGCATGAACTGCGGAACACCTTCGTCTGATTCTTGGCCCACACATCAAGCTGGAGTTGATGCCGCAGTTGCCTTGACCGATGATGAAACTCGCTTGGATCTTAAAGTTATGGCTGACCTTGGAGTTGATGCTGGACCATGTGGCGCGGCAACTTTGTCAGGGGTCCGCAAAGCGCTTTCCACTCAAGAACGACGCGATGAACTTGGGATCACTAAAGATTCAGTAATTGTTTTATTCAGCACCGAAGGTCGAGCCGCAAATCCTTTGCAATAGATTCCAACTAACCAGGAGTAGTTATGTCTAAGTACAACCTTGATGACCCAGTTGAGTTGTTGTGTGCCCTAGCCGAAATCAACTCGGTTAACAGCACTTTGGTGCCAGGTGCGCCAGGTGAATCAGAAATTGCGACCTTCATTGGAAATTGGTTTACTGAGCGTGGATTTGACGTTACCCGCCTTGAAGGAACTCCGGGTCGCCCATCGATTGTTGCTTGTAGTCAAGGCGCGACAACTTCTAAAAAAATTATGCTCAATGGTCACATTGATACCGTGACTATCGCGAGTTACGACGGCGAGGGAACTACGGCTGTTAGAAAAGATGGAAATGTTTACGGCCGCGGAACTTTCGATATGAAAGGTGGGCTTGCTGGACAAATGATTGCTGCTCATCGCGCAGTGCAACGCGGAATCACGGGTCAAGTTATCGTTGCCGCAGTCTCTGATGAGGAGCATGGCAACATTGGCACCGAAGAAGTCTTGAAGCACTTCACAGCTGACGTTGGGGTCGTAGCTGAACCAACCATGCTAGGACTAACAGTTGCGCATAAAGGTTTCGTTTGGTTTGACTTAACAATTAATGGGATGGCTGCTCATGGGTCACGCCATGATCTGGGTATCGATGCGATTTCAAAGGCGGGTTACGCGCTCGTTGCGTTGGATAAGTACGCCGCTGAACTCACCTCACGACCACACGTTAAGTATCTGGAAACTCCTTCGGTCCATGCCTCAATCATCAAAGGCGGCGAGGAGCTTTCAAGCTACCCAGCCAAATGCACAATCGCAATTGAGCGTCGAACTGTTCCCGGCGAGACTCCTGAAGGCGTTCGTGCGGAATTAGTTGCGATCTTGGATGACGTCGCTGCAAGCACAAAAGATTTTTCCTATGAACTTGGTGGTGGATTCACGCGCGCACCACTTCAAGTCAGCGAAGACCACGAGATTGTTCGACTAATTCAAAGACACTTTCAAAGCCACACTGGAACTCCAGCTGCATTCCGTGGTGAATGGTATTGGACTGATGCTGCGCTAATGAATGATGCTGGAATCACGACTGTGTTGTTCGGGGTTGACGGCGAAGGCGCGCACGCTGCCACTGAATGGGCCACCGAAAGCTCGGTTCACATCGTTGCTGACGTCTTAACTGACGTTGTTGTTGAGTGGTGTAACTGATTTCGACCCCAAAGCCCTTGCTGCCCAAACGGTTTGGTTGGGCATTGGATTTAAAGACCAGGGATCCAATCCCTCTACAACTTTCAAATGTGGCCAGGGTCAAATTCAAATGCAGGCATTTGGATTAAATGAATGCGGGTGTCCCCGGTCCTGGCCCCTTGATTGTCTTCGCCGATCAAGGTGACAAAACCAAAAGAACTAGTTTGACACTTTAAATAATCACTATCCGTGGCCAGGGTCGGGGTCGAACCGACGACCTTTCGAGTTTCAGTCGAACGCTCGTACCAACTGAGCTACCTGGCCACGCAAAACCGATCAACATCAGGGATGAAAACCGATCTTGCAGCGACCCCGACGGGACTCGAACCCGCGACCTCCGCCGTGACAGGGCGGCGCGCTAACCAACTGCGCTACGGGGCCTAGATACCCAACTTTATGCCAGGTACTTCAGCCGATTTCCTGGCGGTCAAGCCAAGAAATCTTGCGTACCCCCAACGGGATTCGAACCCGTGTTACCGCCGTGAAAGGGCAGCGTCCTAGGCCACTAGACGATGGGGGCAAATGCCTTCTTGTGAAAGGCACGAGATTGAAGCATACGGGAAAACCAGTCAATCAGGCAAAGCAGATTGACCCAATCGGGGCGTTACCAAAGCGCCGCAGGATGCGGGATTTAAGCTCCAGTGCTTTAACTTGATTGGGAACTTATTTCAGCCACCGAAAGCGAGTTTGAAACCAGCAGGTTCTGAACTTCATCTGCGCGATAGCGGCGGTGGCCGCCAAGGGTGCGAACTGCGGTCATCTTTCCGGCATCAGCCCAACGCGTCACAGTCTTTGGATCGACCCGAAATAGGGCTGCTACTTCAGCGGGGGTCATTAGGACTTGGGACTCAGACACAGGAAAAACCTACAATTCTTGTAATAACGACTTTTCGATTAAATAGTCCAAATCGGACACCCGCGAGTCGAGGGGGGCTAATTCAAGCAATCTTTAACAAATCCTTACTATTGCTCACCAGCGGGTCTGAAATGCCTGAAAATAGACACTATTCACACAAAAGTTGGTGGAAGCGCCCTTCAGGTGCGC
>CANLIF010000088.1 GCA_947491175.1 Actinomycetota bacterium | reverse complement strand
TGAAATTGCCCGAATTACCCCATCACGAAACTCACGGGCACTTTGAATTCGTTCTACCGGCGATTTTCTGGTGGCCGCAAGAACTAAATGATCGACTGCAGGCGGTACGTCTGGTTGAACTGAGCTTGGTGCCGAAACATTACTGTTGACGTGTTGGTATGCGACCTCAAGTGGTGAAGAACCAGTAAATGGAACCAAGCCGGTGACCATTTCGTATAGCAAGATGCCGCATGAATAGACATCTGATCTTTGGTCAACTGCGAGTTGCTGGACTTGTTCGGGCGATAAGTAAGCCATCGTGCCAAGTAACACGGCACCCGTGGAGTCACTTACCGGGGTATCGCTGATCACTCGAGCGAGTCCAAAATCAGTGACCTTGATGTGACCATCGTTAGTTATCAAAACATTCTCAGGCTTTATGTCTCGATGAACGAATCCAGCGTCATGGGCCGAACCTAGGCCAGCAAGAACCGAGCTAATAATCTCCAGCGCATGTGCACTTGTAAAGGGGCCAGACTGCGCCATAACTTCACGAATGGTGCGCCCTTGCACAAACTCCATGACAAGAAACGGGTATCCAGCACTAATTCCCTGGTCATGTACTGCAACCACATTTGGATGCGTCAGAGCAGCGGTGGCTCGAGCTTCTTGCGTGAAACGTTCCACAAAATCTGGATCATTCACGAGAACGCCACCGAGAACTTTTAAGGCCACAGTTCGACCCAGGCGAAGGTCGGTTCCGCGATAAACAGTGGCCATACCGCCACGAGCAATTAACTCATCGACGCGATAGCGATCTTCCAAAACTTTCCCAAGAAGCGGGTCTAGGTTTGGCGAATCGCTCACTGCTTCATTCTAGATGCAGACGTGAAAACTCGTATGTGCGCCACGACAGAGTAGATTTAGAAATAACCGAAAGCGAGTGCAATGTCTAAGTTTGCTTATTTGAGCGTTCTTTTGGGCTGCCTCATGGGTACTGCATGGCTCGAATTGTTTTTGCGCACCAAGGTTTATCGAAGAACGATTCGGTTGATACTTACGATCCTGCCAGTGCTTGTTGTTTTTTCAATTTGGGATGCCTATGCAATTGCGCAAAAACATTGGACGTTTGACACGCGATATGTAACTGGAATCACCACTGTGGCAAACATTCCGCTTGATGAAATTCTCTTTTTTATTGTGATCCCGATTTGTGCGATTTTGTCGTTCGAAGCAGTGCGAAGTGCGCGTAACTGGTATGCCGGAGATGAGGACTCAAAATGACATATACCGAATTGACGCTTCTTGGAGTACTGATCGTTGTCACATTGGACTTGTATGTCTTTAGGACCAAGATTTTGAAGCGAAAAGTTTTTTGGGCTTCGTACTCAATCGTGATTTTCTTCCAGTTAGTCACAAATGGTATTTTGACTGGATTTGGAATTGTTGAATATAACGGGGATGCAATCATTGGTTCAAGCACTGCTCAAGAATCGCCACCGGCATTTATTGGAGATGGCCGGCTGGTGTTTGCCCCGATTGAGGATTTGCTTTTTGGTTTTTGCTTAGTCACGCTGACCCTGATTATTTGGGTTTGGCTTGGCAGAATCGGTGTGCAACGTGAGCCAAGGTCTGGGCCACCAAGAAAAAGCTTGGAAAGGTTGCTTGGAACTAACTAGTTCGATTCCAAAGTTTGCGGGCTTGTAAGTAGGCCGGCACAGCGACCCGCAAACGCCGAGTGAGAGACACAGTTGCCCGCTTGGAGAACACTTCATAGTCGATTTCTTCAACTGCATCTACGATTCCGCAGTAGAGAATTCGAGCCGTTTCAATGCAAGGTTGGGCAGATTCGCCGAGCATTGCGATTCCGGCCCGGGAAGATTCTTCGAGTTGGCGAACTCTAGCAATTTGAAACTTCAAAGCTGCCTTTATTTCGGGGGTAGCTATGCGAGTTTCTAGGTCAGCTCGGGTTACCCCAAATTGCGCCAGTTCGTTGAGTGGAAGGTAGACCCTTCCTCGCTCTAGATCTTCACCAACATCACGTATGAAATTTGCAAGTTGAAATGCAACACCAAGTTCGGTTGCATACTTGTAGGCATCTTGACTCGATGGGTCCAGAATCGGAACCATTTGAAGTCCAATTACGGCCGCTGATCCATAAACGTATTCGTAGAGATCGTCATACGTTGCATACTCAGTAACTGTTAGATCCATAGTCATGGAATGGAGAAATGCTTCGAAGTGTTCACGTGGGATACTCCAGCGCCTGACGGTGTCTAGTACAGCAAGACAGACTGGATCATTGGTCTGCCCAGAATCAAATTTGGCTAAGAAGTCCTCGCCCCAGATCTTAAGTTGCTCAGCTTTTTGAGTTTCCGTCAGTGTTGACGCCAAGTCGTCTACGATTTCATCGGCATAGCGAGCAAATCCATAAAGCGCGTGGACGTAAGGGCGTTTAGCTGGTGGAAGTAAAAGAGTTGCAAGGTAATAAGTCTTACCGTGCTTGGCATTGAGCTGACGACACAACTCATAGGATTCACGCAGCGCAGGGTCAAAAATTTTGGCAGCATCAAGATCGCGTTTAGACACAGACGTAACTATATGCAATTAAGCCGAATCTTGAATCATCAACCCGCAGTTTGCCCAGAATTCGAGAAAATCACTTGTGAAGCGTAGGGTTGCTACGGCACAAGTTGTGCCAAATGTTTGTTAGGAATTAAGTGGCTGCTCCAAACCCAGGTCTACTTGCTGCGATGTTAAAGGCAGAGAGATTAAGCGGCGTCATGCGCTGGAAAGTTAATTTCACTGAATCTGGTTTTAAGGGTGAAGCTAATCTTGCTGCTTGGACCGGACTTTGGCTCGATACCTCGGGCGTTAAATCAATCCAAGATTTTGTTGATCTCGCAGCAAATCAAACTTCTAATCCAGACTTAGTTGGACATACCCTTGCTGAGCTAATTGAGAAAATGTTTTCCAGTGACACTTCGAATGACAGCATTTGCGTTGCATGGTCTGGCTGGCAGGACCTAATCAAATCGGATCCAGCAGCAGCGCTTGAGATTGCCGAAGCCTTGGAATTAGGTTGTCAAGAGCGATCGGCCGTGGTTTTAGTGTGCGATTCCGTCGGATCGTTTCCAGGAATTTCCGAACTTTCCCAGGGCTAGTGCCAAGCTAGGCCAACTCCCGCTCTTTCGCTGATTCAATTTCGGCAAAAGTTGTAGGCAACATATCTTGCTCAGTACTGTCACCCAAAATGAGCGATCGCTCGGCTTTAGATGCCAGCATTGCCAACCCAAGTGTCAATCCCGCTAACACCATGGCTATGCCATCACTTAACTCAAGAAATGTGTCTGCAGTTGCACTTGAGTTTGCGATTCCATGCACCGTAAAAGCTGCAATCGCAAGAACCATGATTCGAAGTTGCTTATGGCCTAGTCCAGTAACTGCCAGCAATGGAATTGACCACAGTAAGTACCACGGCTGAACCACGGGTCCTAAAACCACTAGGGCTACAAACGACAGGGCAACCCCACGGGTAGCACTTCTACCAGCTGGTCGAATTATCAATAGGACCAGAACGATTGCCAGGAGCACAGAGCCAATTAATCGAGTTAATCCAACAGAGGTATCGATTACATTTCCAAAACCAAGGAGTCTAAGTGTTCCACCAGTTAGCATTCCAATTGCTGTTGTAGGTGAAAGCCAGCTTTTTACTGTGCCAGGTGTTGCTAGCGAGCCAATCCATCCGAATGGTCCGGTTTCTGCCAATGCCGAAGTAATAAATAGTGTGGACAGCGCGATCAACCCTGCAATAGCGCCATACTTCGCTCGTCGTATCAAACTAGCTCCGCTGCCTGCGGCGATCAACGCCAAAAATGGAAGTAAAACAATTGCTACCGGTTTAATGCCAAGTGCCAGGGTGGCAACTATGACAGCTGCAACAAAATGTCCGCGCAAGGCGATCATCATTGCGATGCACATTAAACCAACCATCAAGGCATCGTTGTGAGAGCCTGCCACAAAATGCATAAGTACTAGTGGATTCATGACACCAATCCACGCCGCAGAAACTGGGTTTACCCCATGAGCCCTGGCAAGGTAAGGAATGCTGAGGCAGATGAAAGCAACTCCAAGAATTGAAGTTAGTCGAAACAGGTAGGACGCTGCTAACGAAGAATCTTGGCTTATTGCTGCAATTGCTTTTTCTATTAAGAGGAAAACAGGTCCGTAAGGTGTTGGGGCATCGCCCCATAAGGGGTCAACACCACTTTGAAACCAACCCGGCACACCTGAAACACCAGACTCGTAAGGATTGTTTCCAGCTAGTTGCATCTTGCCTTGCATGAAGTAGGAATAAACATCACGACTAAATAGTGGCGGAGCAGTAAGAATTGGCAGCAACCAAGCTGCAAGTGAAAAGTAAATCGTTTCAATCTGCAGGATTTTTCCGTGTAGCGCATCAATTCCAACGACTAACCAAGCTTGCAGGATGAGTGCAGCCCCAACGACAACAAATGAGCGAGTTAGTGCCAATCCGATTGTTTCGGTTTGGACAAAGTCAATAAACTTCCACTGCAAAATGTCAGCAGATAGTGGAAACCAACCAACACCCAGTGCGCCCACGGCCATGAATGTGGATCCAAGAAAACCGGGCAGTGCGTAAAGCCCAAACCAACCAAGGTCTAAGGATATTCGGCGCACTGGCATTACTTCAGAATACGCGCCTTAACGTCGTGCGCGTGATACGTAAAGCTTGTCTGGCCCAGTAATACGTTCAGCGGCCAACCTGCCCGAGACTAGGACCATCGGAACTCCCACACCAGGTTGAGTACCTGATCCGGTGAAAACAACATTTTCCCCGAACATGTTGCCCGGACGAAATGGTCCAGTTTGCAAGAATGAATGTGCCGCCGCAAATGGTGCGCCCCGCTCCATTCCACGATCCGACCAATCCTGTGGTGTTGTGATGTGTTCAACCTCAATGGCATCACCAAATCCGGTGTAACCGCGAGCTTGCAGAGTTTCAATTGCATGATCTCGGTAAGCAGGTGCTTGCTTTTTCCAATCAATATCTGCATCAAGGTTTGGGGTAGGAAACAGAATGTAATAAACCTGCTTGCCATCCGGCGCTAATCCAGGATCGCTATACGTTGGGTTAGTAACGAGAACACTCGGGTCAGACATTAGTTGCTTTTTGTCGATGAGTTCTTCAAAGACCCCGGCCCAGCTATGTCCAAAATGAATGTTGTGGTGTGCGATGTGTTCATACTTTGCCGTTGATCCAGCTAAAAGTAGGTAACAAGAGGGCGAGTACTTCAGTCGCTTTACGCTCCATGGTTCTTTTCCAAGCAGGTCTCGGTAGGCAACTGGTAAATCAGGATTTAGCACAACCACATCAGCGGCATAGAACTCGCC
>CANLIF010000087.1 GCA_947491175.1 Actinomycetota bacterium | reverse complement strand
CGGGAACTCCCCGGTGTTACAACGAAAGGGTCGAATGCATGTCGACAAATAAAGATAGCCAACAAGGCCTTCGCAAAGGTGCGATTGGATTAACTGCTGTTTTGTTTATGGCAGTTGCTAATGCCGCGCCGATTACCGCTATGAGCTTCAACGTTCCAGTTGGTGCTGGTTACGGTAACGGAATTGGTGTTCCTGCAGGGTTCTTATTCGCAACAATCGTTCTATCTATTTTTGCTATCGGCTTTTCGGCTATGGCAAAACGCATTACTACAGCTGGTGCGTTCTATGGATTCATTTCTCAAGGTCTTGGTCAAGTTTGGGGTATGGCAGCAGGTCTACTTGCTACCATTTCGTACATTCTTTTCGAAGGTACCTTAATTGGTGGCTTCTCATTCTTCGCCTCAAACACTCTGAGCAGCATGGCTGGCATTGAAGTTAGCTGGCTGATTATTGCGATCGCAGGAATGATACTCATTTGGGTTTTGACCTACTTCGATATCACAGTTGCCGCAGCGATACTTGGCGTGACTCTTGTAGCTGAAATTTTGTTACTTCTTGCTTTCGGTGTCAGCGTGCTTGTTAAGGGTGGGCCTGACGGATTCATGATTGCTGAGACTATTTCTCCAATGGCGGCATTCGGAAATCTAGAAGCCGGCGCATTTGGAACTAGCGTTGCCGCTGGTACTGCAGCACTTGGTATTTTCTTTGCCTTCTGGTCTTGGATTGGCTTTGAAACTACAGCTGCTTATGGTGAGGAATCAAAGGATCCTAAGCATGTAGTGCCGCGAGCAACCATGATCGCTGTCATCGGACTTGGCGTGTTCTACACATTCATTTCCTGGATGGCTGTTGTTGCAAACGGTGCGAAGACCACTGTCGAAGTATCGGCTGGTTCAACTGGAAACCCAGTTGACTTGTGGTTGATCCCAGTACAGGAAAACCTTGGCTCACTTTCATCAAGTTTCTACCGAGTCTTGCTTGTAATTGGATCATTTGCCTGTGCGATGGCCTTCCATAATGCTGCCTCACGATATGTGTTTGCACTTGGTCGCGAACTTCCATTTGCTGGCATTCGTGATCGGCTATCAAGCACTCACCCAACACACCAGTCACCTGCTGTGGCATCAACTGTTGTGACCGTACTTAACATCGTGATGGTTCTCTTGTTTGCAACTTTCTCAACTGCTTGGACTTCAGATCCATCAGTTGAAGGTGCAACTTCAGATCCAACTCTGTTGCCTTATGTAGTTATCTATACAGTTCCTTCGCTAGTTGGAACTGCGTTCATTCTGGTAGTCCAAGTTATTTGCTCATTTGCAGTAATTGGATACTTCTGGGGCAAGAAGAAGCACAAGGGCAACGTATTGACAACCTTGGTTGCTCCACTTGTTGGCGCAGCTGGAATGATCTATGCGCTGACACTTCTATTTAGTGCAGTTGGCTCTGGCTTCGCAGCTGGTAATCAGTCAAATTCATTAATGGTTAAGTATTTGCCGTATGAAGTGTTTGGAACTTTGTTAATTGGGTTGCTTTATGCCCTATGGGTTAAGTCCAAGCATCCAGAAATCTACGAAGAAATTGGTCGTACGACTATGGAAGAAGCTCACGAACGCGTATAAAGTACAAAAAAGAAACTGGGTGTTAGCAGTCGCTGGCACCCAGTTTCTTTTGCCTAAAGACTTGGGGAACCTTAGAGAATTGCGCTACTAAATCGACCAGAATAAGAGCATGACAATAGAGATTTGTAATTGGGCCCCGGACGAAGATGCCGATCCCGCCACTCATACTTTTACTTTTGGTGGACGCGAAGGAGTGGTCAGCGTAAAGCCTGGAACCATAATCGATTCTTGGTCATTTGACTGCTTTGGTGGCCGAGTTAAATCAGCCAGCGATATGTATACCCAAGTTGCTGACCCAAGATTTATTAATCCACAAACTGGCCCGTTCTACGTAGAAGGTGCTGAGCCAGGTGACACCCTTGCAGTTCACTTCATTTCAATCGAGCCACGTGAAGCTTGGGGTGTCAGTACTACTGTTCCGTTCTTTGGCGCACTTACTTCCACATCAACAACTGCAACTTTGCAACCCGCTCTGTTGGAGCGAACTTGGATTTATGAACTAGACCTCAAAGAGCGTTTGGTGAGGTACGCCGCAGCTGATAGTAAGTTCACGGCCGCACTTCCACTAGATCCAATGCATGGCACCGTCGGTGTCGCGCCCGCACTTGGCGAAGTTCGCTCATCCTTAACTCCGGGTGACTGGGGTGGAAATATGGATACTCCCGAAATGCGCGCTGGTGTTACTTGCTACCTGGGGGTAAACGTTGAAGGTGCATTGTTTTCATTTGGCGATGGTCACGCTCGCCAAGGTGAAGGTGAAACATGTGGCGTGGCAGTAGAAACAGCTATGGATACCGTCCTGATATTAGATTTGATCAAGGGAACTCCAACTCCATGGCCACGAATTGAATCTGACGATCACATAATAACTACTGGTTCAACTAAGCCACTCGAAGATGCATTCCGAATTGCACATTCCCAGATGGTTCATTGGGTCAGCGAATTAACTGGCCAGTCAACATTAGATAGCTACCAGTTTGTCTCTCAGACTGCGCTTACACCTGTGGCAAACGTCGTGGATACGAATTACACAATGGTTGCTAAAGTCGCAAAAGAGTATCTGGGTAATGTGAACGTTATGCAGGGGATGCATCAAAAGATGCAGGCTCGCGCCGCGCAATGGCGCGACTATCAGAAGGGCAAGTAATGCCAAGAGTTGAGCGCATGGAAATTGATTTGGCACTTGCTATCGAAATGACGAATGCGGCTAAGACTAAAGCCATTGAGATCAATACCCCGATGTCAATCGCGGTCTTGGATGCCGGCGCAAACCTATTGAGTTTTCAACGTATGGATGGCGCTGAGCTCGCTGGACCAAACTTTGCAGTTGATAAGGCATACACCTCTGTTACAAATCGAATCGAGACTGGGGATTTGCGAGCACGCGTTGCGCCCGATGGTGACTTACCCGGTATGTATGCAAACGGCAATGGTAGATACATTGCATTCGCTGGTGGAATTCCGTGCTGGGATGGCGATCGTGTAGTTGGAGCCATCGGGGTAAGCGGCGGTTCATGGGATGAAGATCAAATCTGTGCCCAAGCTGGAATTGAAATTTTTAAGCGAGCATGCCAGGCATGACTTCAAACGAGCCAATTGGCCGCTTTCGTTTTATGAACGAGCAGCGCGTCAACTTGGATGGCTTTGCAACACCCGCACCTGAGTTAGGTCTAGTTGCATTCAACGGTTTAAATGATCCGGCCCCATCTTTAGTTATCGACGCTGGGCGCATTGTTGAAATGGACGGCCGTGGCGAATCAGATTTTGATTCAATCGATGAGTTCATTGCCCGTCACGGTATTGATCTTGGTGTTGCGCAAGAGGCAATGGCGCTGGACAGCACTGAGTTTGCGCGCAGACTAGTTGATCCAAATCATTCTCGAAAAAGTATTGTTCGACTTGCCTCTGGCATGACGCCCGCAAAATTGGCTGAGATTCTTTCAATGCTTAATGCCGCCGAATTAGTAATTGCCATGACCAAAATGCGAGCCCGTCGCACTCCAAGTAATCAAGCGCATGTAACCAATAGATCTGATGACCCATTGCTACTTGCAGCTGATGCCGCAACGGCTGCCGCATTTGGATTTCGGGAACTTGAAACCACAGTTCCAGTTGCCGCAGATGCACCATCAAATGCAGTTGCAGTCTCAATCGGTGCTGCAGTTGGTTCCCCTGGCGTGCTCGTCCAGTGCTCGGTCGAAGAAGCGGCCGAGTTGGCACTTGGTATGCGTGGCTTAGTTTCTTATGCCGAAACCGTTTCACTTTATGGCACCGAGCAGATCTTTATCGATGGCGATGACACCCCTTGGTCAAAAGCATTTCTAACTAGTGCGTACGCCAGCCGTGGCATCAAAATGCGAGTTACTTCCGGTGGTGGTTCCGAAGCCTTGATGGGCGGCGCAGAAAAGTGCAGCATGTTTTATCTCGAAGCTCGCTGTGTTGCACTTGCTCGCGCTATCGGAGCGCAAGGTGTCCAGAACGGTGGCATTGATTCAGCCTCTGTTGCTGGCGCAGTACCAGGTGGAGTTCGTTCTTTAATGGCCGAGAACGTAATGGTTATGTTGCGAAATCTCGAGGCTTGCACTGGCAATGACGCGCTCATGAGCGAATCTGATGTGCGCAGGACTTCGAGAACGCACCCGATCTTTATTGGTGGCTCAGACTTTATTAATAGTGGGTTTGGCTCGATCCAGCGTTACGACAATATGTTTGGTCCAAGTCAATGGAATTCCGAAGACATCGATGATTTCTTGGCGATGCAACGCGACTGGGGTGTCGATGGCGGGCTTCGTACCGCTGATGAAGTCGAAGTTGCCAGGTTGCGGCGGCGCGCAACTGATGCAGTCAGCGCGGTGTATTCCTGGTTAGGGCTTGGAGATTTTTCATCCGAGTGGGCGGATCAAGCCGTCGATGCTGCTGGGTCTAAGGACATAACTTCTGGCGACTTGATGTTGCCACTGACTGCAGCCCGCACAATTATGGAAACTAATGTCACAATGCTTGATGTCATAGCTGCGCTAGCTGAAAATGGCTTTGATTTAGAAGCGCAGCGATGCCTGGACATGTTGAAAGCCAGGGTTGCTGGTGACTACTTACAAACTTCGGCAATTTTTGATGAAGACATGAATGTGCTTTCACTAGTCACCGATCCAAATGAATACTCTGGACCGGGTACTGGGTACCAACCAACACCTGCTCGGCAAGCGCAGATCGACACAATCCGACAGCAACGCTCCGTTGCCGACCTGCTCGGAGAGCAACAAGGTTTTGAGTACAAAAATATATTTGTGTCTGGTTCTGCAGAAGTCAGTTACGATCCACGCGATGTAGTTATTGGCGTCTCGCCCGCTACCGGCAAAGACATTTGGGTAACGCTTTCTGGGCTAAGTGTTGCCGATGCCATAACGGAAATCCTGGCTGGACTTGAAGAAGAAGGTTGTGTAGGACGCGTAGTTCGAATAAACGACTCACTTGATTTGGGCATGATCGGATTAACGGCGGCCCGACTTTCTGGTTCAGGTGTCAGTGTCGGGTTACAGGCCAAGGGAACTGCATTAATTCATCGCAGAGATTTAGCGCCACTGGCAAACCTTGAGTTGTATTCGGTTGCCCCAACAATTACCCGAGAACTATATCGAATGATGGGCATCAATGCTGGGCGTCATGCAAAGGGAGCAACCCCTGAACCAGTTCGCAATCCTTACTCTGACGAAGCCATCGAAGCGCGTTACCACACCAAAGTAGTTTCACTCGTTGCGATTGAACGTAATTGCGTGACTAAAGATGG
>CANLIF010000086.1 GCA_947491175.1 Actinomycetota bacterium | reverse complement strand
TGTGATGCCAAGGAACTTTAGAAGGAGGAGCTAATGGCTAAATCTCAATATGTCTTGGGCAAAGACATCGATTTAGATAAGGAAGTAATTCGCGATAGCCAAGGTAAGCGAATCACCAGCAAACGTGCAGAAAAAATAGTAAAAGAAGTGCTTGCACAAGCTGTTGGTCGCCCATCTTTAACTGGACCGTCAAAGGTTTCGCCTGAAATAAAAGCTAGGGTTCCGGAAAAACTGAAGTTAGCCCTTGAGAAGGAAGCCAAACGGCAAGGCCAAACACCCTCGGCATTGATTCGCCAGGCCTTAGAAGAATTTTTAGATATTGCTTAACGGGTGGGGCCGGTTCTACAGCTAATTAAGTATTTATCTGAGAAACAAATTCGCTAACTACTGCTGATTCAACGCCAAGAGCTGAATCATTTACCGTGAGGGTATAGGTGAGGCTAAATACTTGCTCACCACTCGTTACATCAACTTCTTGCGTGATACTTCCGCCAGCTAAATTGCACTCGTTGAACTCGTATCCCTTATTCTCAATCAACATTGCATACTGTGTGCCAATAATAAGGATGAAATCATCAAGTGAGACGTTTGCTTGAAATTTATCAGAAGCAAATGAGTAGGCTAACTCCCAATCCTTGTCTGCCAAGGCATCGATCTGGCCTGAAATATGTTTGTTGACTAAGTTAGCCTGCGTTCTAGTGCAATTGCCATTAGCGAGATCCGCAAAGGGCGCTTTCTGCGAACAACCCACGAGCAACAACGCGGCGGCGCATACCGCAATGATCCTTGGCATATCGAAAGCCTAGATGCGATGGCAAAGTCTGTCACCCGCGGATGGTGGGGCGGGTCGGGCTCGAACCGAAGACCCAGGGATCATGAGTTCGGCGCTCACATGGACCGTTTCGTGCCTTAGACGAAGAGTGCTGCGCCGCAAGCGAGCGCCGCACCGATCAGTCGAAGGGTGTCTGCGCGCCGAAGGTTGCGGATGAGTTTCTGAGTTGGTCCGCCGGCTGACAACCGACTATGGATGGGTGCTGCCACCAGAGCCGTGGTTACTCCAACCATCAGTACTGCTCCGGTAGTGACGATTAGCGCCGGAGAGCAACTCACCTTTGCAAGTGCCCAACCAAGGGCTATGGCCAAGGCGGCGTAAACCGGGGTAACAACGATGATCATGCGATGGGTGTGAGCTGCGTGCCCACGCTCCCAATCATCAGGCGCTAGATTCACCAATCCTGGGTAGACCACGATCGTTACAACGGCTTGAAAGCCGAGGTGCACCCCTGTGGCAAGTAACAAGAACTGCTCAGCCGACACAATTCCTCCTCACTGCCTCCAGGGCTAGCGCTCATTAGATAGTTATTGCTGGGATAGATGCTAAACCCCAATAGCCTAATGTTTTGCTAGGAATTCTTGGTGGGGTGGGTTGGGCTCGAACCAAATGTGCAATATTCGCAAAAATAAATAACCTGCATGGCATGCTTTACTTAACCTCCGAATCTTTCGGACAGCCGGCTATCACGGAGACCCATGTCTGTTAAAAAAACTTCATACGCAGCCATATTCACTGCTGGAGCGTTATTACTTTCAGCGTGTGGCGGTGAAACTACGCCTGACCCAGGCGCAAGCGAAACTACTGCAACACCTACTCCAACACCTACTCCAACACCAACTTACGCAGTGGGAGACCCAGGTCCAGGTGGGGGAATTATTTACTACGTGGATAACGCAGGCTTTAGTTGTGGCAGTGGATTCACTGAAACAGGTAGCCCGACTGGTGGAAAGTGTAAATACCTGGAAGTTGCCCCAGGCGGGTGGAACGCAACTGCCGAAACTGCTGGCTTAATCTGGGCAGTAGCTGCCAATCAAGCTGCAGATGTTTCTGGCATTGCCAATGATGTTTCTGGTATTGAGAATGAAATTGACTCTATCTATAACAATGCATTAGGAATTGGCCTTGGCTATAAAAACTCTGACCTCATAGTTGCCCAAGGTAATGACACCACCACTGCAGCCGGGGCCGCGCGTGCTTACACAAACAACGCTAAGACTGATTGGTACTTGCCAACAACAGCTGAGCTGAATCTACTTTGCCAATGGAATCGCGGGGTGACACAAGATGTCGAAGTAGCTTGCACTGGTGGAATCATAAATACTGGCACGGGAGCTAGTGGGTCAGGGTTTGTGGACTACGTCTACTGGTCCTCGTCTGAGGTTGGTGCGGAAGTCGCATACTACCAGTCCTTCATCGATGGCTTCCAGTACGATTTTTATAAGGACGGCGCCGACTATGTTCGGCCGGTTCGGGCTTTTTAACCCTTGATCTTTTTATGAATATGGTGGCGATCGAGTATTGTTCCTGTTCAGCGTCTAATCAATGCAGTTAAAGATACTAAACCCAAAGAACCTCATGTTCTAATGAGAATTCTTGGTGGGGCGGGTCGGGCTCGAACCGACGACCCACGGTTTATGAGTTACCTACGAATTCAAACTTTCTTTAAATTTCACATCTGTGAGTATTTCTTCTCCTACTTAAAAATTGAGATAGGTTTTAAGACTTAGTCTGCCTTGAGGAGAATCATGCGTAAGCCGTTTATAGATTTGAAAATTACTTCGAAATCTACAATCGCAGTCTTAGTGCTATCTGTCATTGGAATTGCACCTCCGGCATATGCTGTAGCACCAAGTGATGCAAGCATTTTTCTAGGGGTGGAGGACTACGGGTCCGGCGATGAAGTGCGATGTGACCTAGAAAGTGCAACGACTAGGGGCACAGCTGACGAACCATTTCTAATTGGTACCGCCAAGCAGCTAGCCGAAATCAATGACTGCAACGACGGAACGACCTACAAGTATTACCGCCAGACTGTCGACATCGATTTAACTCCAACTAGTAACGGAAGCCAAGACGGCTGGAATGACACGAGGGCAATAGACCCAGGGGCTAATGTAAAATCAACTGGTGGCTGGGTGCCAATTGGAGATTTCAACAATGACAGTGGTCTATTTGTAGATCGGGCTTTTTCTGGTTCATACGACGGCAATAAAAAGGCAATTTCTGGTTTGACAATCAATCGAGATGCAGCTGGTTACCAGGGTCTTTTTGGAAAAACCGACATTGCGGAAATCAAAAATCTGATCATTGGCAGTGTTACCAAAGTCGCAGCGGGCTCCTTGGATGTTAGCAATAGCCCTGACTTCGGATTTTGTGGATACAACAAATTTGATTGTGGCGTTGGTGTTGTAGTTGGCATCGCCGACAAGACAAATTTCAAAAACATCAGTGTGATTAATTTAGACATCAGCGGATCCGGCTTTGATGTGGGTGGAATAGCGGGCAACGTCAGGTCCTCAAGTGCAACAGATGTCAGCTTCCGGGGGAACATTACTTCTTCAAGTGGACTTTTTTACGAGACTGGTGGCATTTTTGGTTCCAGTTATCGTGGAAATATAAAAAGGGCCATCGTCGAGGGAATCGTAACTTGCGACTTCGAAAATATCGATGACTTGCAAGCTAGGGATTGGGATGAAGGCAAGTATTGTGGAGGAATTGCTGGCCGCTTAAAGGAAGCGACTTTAAGCCAAGCGCAATTTAGCGGCGATGTGACCGCGAGCAATAGAGCAGGTGGCATAGTTGGCGAGGCAGAAACTGCGACTATTGATTCAGCTGAATTTAAGGGCAATGTGTATGGATCCTATGGCATCGGTAACAACCTATTTGCGCAAAAGCTGGGAGGCATTGCTGGCTATTTTGAGGAAGGCGTGATCTCAGATGTTGTAAGTCATGGGGATGTGCGAGTTGATGCTTCCTCTGAAGGTACTGCCCAGAGCGTGGGCGGCATAGTTGGGGATAGTGAGGAAACTGGGATACAAAATAGTGTTAGCCATGGAGATGTGCGAGTTGATGCTTCCTCTGGTGGCAACGCCTATCTAGTGGGAGGTATTGCTGGAGAGGCAAAGGAAGGCGGAATTCATAATGTTGTAAGTAACTCGAAGATAATAATTGGTACTTCCTCTGGTGGTAGCGCGAATACGGTGGGAGGCATTGCAGGAGATATCGAAGCTCTATCGGTGACCAGCAGTCTCGCAACGGGAAACATTGAGGTAAAAGGAACGAATTCAGAAGACAACCAGACCAGGTCTATTGGTGGAGTAGCTGGAAGGTTATGGAGGAGTTCCATTCTTGATGTCAAAGTAACAGGAGATCTCACTGTCGAGGATGGGGAGAGCATTGGCGGCATTGCAGGAAATGCTTATCTCGGCGCTTCCATTTTACGATCATCATTTTCGGGTAAAGTCCATTTGATTTTTCACAGTAAAACAGGCACATTTGCAAATGTTGGTGGGGCAATCGGGTACGCAGAGACTGGCGCCCTGATATCGAGCACGTCGGTTACTAAAGATGCATCAGTAACAGCGACTGGGCCATTTGAAAGAGTTGGCGGCCTTATCGGATATGCCGATACTGGCGTAGCAATAACCGATTCTTACAACCGCGCGCCAGTTTTAGGTTATAACAAAGTCGGCGGAATTGTGGGTTTGGCAAACGACAAATCCGTGACGGTCTACAACACCTACAACACAGGTACCGTGACTGCAAATGTAAGCGCAATTGAGAAAGACGTCTTTGCTGCTGGTGGCAATTTCAAAGAAGGACTATCCCGATCTAACACCTTTGATACCCAAACTACTAACACTGCAACTTCGGGAACAGGTGTAGTTGGTAATACAACAGCCGCAATGAAGTCGAAGACAACATTTGAAGCTCTTGGATTTGATTTCAGCAGCACTTCGCCAACCTGGGCAATCAAGTCTTCGATAAATGACGGCTATCCGTATTTGATAGAAGCAAGACTTTCAACGCAACCAGTTGTCGCACCTGCGCCAGTACCTGCTGAGGAAGGTGCATGTACTGCATCGCTTGGCAAAGTCTCATTTGCTGCCTGTTCAATCAAGCCAACAACAGGTTTGAGTAAGTCGATCCAGTTCTCGACTGGTACCAGTTTCTTGTCAAAAGCACATAAGACGACAATAAAAAAGTTAGTAGTTGCCTCAGGCAAAAAGGTCACTTATGTCGTTACTGGAACTGCGGGATTTTTGCCCGGCGTTAGTGAAGCGCAAGTTAAGAAACTGGCCATGAAACGTGCCAACATCGTCAAGGCCTATTTGTTAAAGCTTGGGGTAAAAAAAGCAAACATCACCACAAATATAAAAACCACAAACCGAGGGATCGTGCCAAAAACTAAGATTCTGACGCGCTACGTGGCCTAATTGGTGAAACAGCCAAGTTATCGGTCTTAGTGGGGCGGGTCGGGCTCGAACCGACGACCCACGGATTATGAGTCCGATGCTCTGACCAACTGAGCTACCGCCCCTGCGAAACCCCAGTCTATTGGGTCGGTGTTGCGATTGGAATTTGGATTTCGTTTCTACGCAAGAACGATGGGGT
>CANLIF010000085.1 GCA_947491175.1 Actinomycetota bacterium | reverse complement strand
TCCCGATATGTGGGATACATCGATACATTCAATTCTAAGTGGTGCATCAGGTAGACCGATAGCTTGCTGAATTTCAGCTAACGCCTTGCTCCTAGTCACCAAGTCTGTAGATCGTTTAGTTTTGTGCAACCCGAGTGCTTGTCCAGCATTGACTACAACGGTTTCCATAAGCATTTTTTTATCACCTCGGGCCGGCACCCGAACACTGATTTGGGCTTCGCGAATTGTTCCCAAAAGTTCCGCCAAACTTATTGCGCTTTCTGGCTCATGACTAACGAGAACTTCCGTTGGAATCTCTTCCTTGGTGGCAGTTGCGTAAATGTGCATCAAAGCATCAGTCATTAAGGTCTCGCTCGTTGCATCAACTGGGTTTTCCATAATGAAGCCACGCTGTCCAACGATTCGTCCACTTCTGACTGAGAACACCTGGACAGCCGACTGAAGTTCATCATGATGCAGGCCAACGATGTCGGCAAACGTGTCATCTGGTAAAACGACAACACTTTTCTCGAGAACTCGCTCCAGAGCTGCTAAGTCATCCCGCAGAACGCTTGCCTGTTCATAATCTTGCGCAATTGAGGCATCATTCATTCGACGAGCAATGTCGGTCATTATCTCTTTGGAGTTGCCTGACATGAATGACATGAGTTGTTTTACTAAATCTCGATGACCCATTTCATCAATCTTTCCAACGCATGGCGCACTGCAGCGATCAATGTGAGCCAACAAACATGGTCGACCTGCCGCCTTGGCGTTTCGGAAAACTCCTGAAGTACAACTGCGAACTGGAAAAACTCGGAGTAAGTGATCTAGTGAATCTCGAATCGCCCAAGCCTGCACGTAAGGGCCAAAGTAAGTAACACCCTTGCGCTTATCTCCTCGGTAGACAAAAGCCCTTGGGAACTCCTCTTGAGTAGACAGCGCTAAATACGGATAACTCTTGTCATCGCGATATCTAACATTGAAGTTTGGATCAAATTCCTTGATCCACGCATACTCAAGCTGAAGTGCCTCAGTTTCAGTTCGCACTGTCACCCAATCCAAACTTTGCGCAGTTGTCACCATAGTTTGAGTTCTAGGATGCAAGTCGTTTGCAAAATATGAATTGATTCGGTTTTTCAGATTCTTGGATTTGCCAACATAAATCACTCGATCTTGGGAATCTCGCCAGCGATAAACCCCAGGGCTGGTCGGGATTTCCGAAGGCTTATCCGTAATCTCCACGAGACCTACTTGGTTACTGACTTTCCAGCTGCGGATTTTTTAGCTGGCACTGGTTTGAATGTTTTGATTGTGTTCTTAGGCGGCAATGATTTTGAAGTTTTAGCAGACTTTGCTGCGTCTAACTCTAAAAGTGGCTTTAGAAATCTTGCGGTGTGGCTAGTGGCGTGACTAGCTACTTGCTCTGGCGTACCAGTAACCACAACTTTGCCGCCACCTGATCCGCCTTCTGGCCCCATATCAATAACCCAGTCCGCAGTTTTAATTACATCTAAGTTGTGCTCAATCACAATTACGGTATTGCCCTTTTCGACTAAGGAATGCAGCACTATCAGCAATTTCCTAACGTCTTCAAAATGCAGTCCTGTTGTCGGTTCATCCAAAACATATACCGTGCGACCAGTTGAGCGTTTCTGCAGTTCCGAGGAAAGCTTTACACGCTGGGCCTCGCCGCCACTTAAAGTCGTGGCTGGTTGCCCAAGTCGCACGTATCCAAGACCAACGTCTACGAGAGTTCTAAGGTGCCGCGCTATCGCTGGGATACTTGCGAAAAACTCAAGAGCTTCTTCTACTGGCATATTAAGCACGTCAGAAATTGACTTTTTCTTGTAGTGCACTTCAAGGGTTTCTCGGTTGTATCTGGCGCCATGGCAAACTTCGCATGGGACATATACATCCGGTAGAAAATTCATTTCAATCTTTAACGTGCCATCACCAGAGCACGATTCACAACGACCGCCCTTAACGTTGAATGAGAAACGGCCTTGTTGATATCCCCGCATCTTTGATTCTGGAGTTTCGGCAAATAGTTTTCTAACGTGGTCAAATACCCCAGTATAGGTAGCTGGATTCGATCTAGGTGTCCGCCCGATTGGACTCTGATCAACATGAACAACTTTGTCTAGCTGGTCTACCCCATCAACTTTTTTGTGCCGGCCTGGAACAGTGCGAGCGCCATTTAGGTCACGAGCCAACACGTTATATAAGATGTCGTTGATCAGAGTTGATTTACCTGATCCAGATACGCCCGTCACAGCAGCAAATACTCCAAGTGGAATGTCTACTTTAACGTCGGCCAAATTGTGTTCCTTGGCACCATGAATCGTTAGTACTTTGGTGGAATCAACTGGTCGACGAATCTGTGGCACTTCAATTGATCTCTTGCCAGACAAGTACTGACCGGTAATTGATTCTTTGGTGTTAAGCAACTGCTCGTAAGAACCACTAGAAACTACGTGGCCACCGTGTTCACCAGCTCCAGGCCCAATGTCGACAATCCAGTCCGCCGTGCGAATTGTGTCCTCATCGTGTTCGACCACGATCAAAGTGTTACCAAGGTCTCGCAGTCGAATCAAAGTTTCAATCAGTCTGTGATTATCACGCTGATGAAGTCCGATACTGGGCTCATCCAAAACATAAAGCACTCCAGTTAAACCGCTGCCGATTTGGGTAGCTAGCCGAATTCGTTGCGCTTCCCCGCCAGCCAGCGACCCTGCCGATCTTTCCAGCGACAGGTAATCAAGTCCCACGTCAATCAGGAAAGCCAGACGTTCGTTAACTTCTTTCAGAACCCGATCCGCAATGGCCCGCTCTCTGGGCGAAAGTTCAAGTTTCTTGAGGAATTCAGCACATTCGCCGATTGGAAGTTGGGCAATTTGGGCAATGCTTTTTTCGTTTAGCGTCACGGCTAGCGATAGCGGTTTTAATCTCGCGCCGGCACATGCTGGGCAAGGCACTTGGCGCATGTAGCCCTCAAGCTTTTCCCGACTGGAGTCGCTTTCAGACTCTTGGTGCTTGCGTTCGATGTATTGAATTACACCTTCGAACCCAGTTGAGTAGGTCCGCTGTCGGCCATACCTATTTTTGTACTTGACTTGAACTTCGTGGTCATTGCCATTTAGTAAAGCGGCTCGCGCTTTGACTGGCAATTTCTTCCATGGCACATCTAAGGCAAAACCCAATTCATTTGAAAGCGCCTTGGTCAATCTAAAGAAGTAATCAAAAATATGGCCCGATGCCCAAGGATCAATGGCGCCTTCCTCGAGCGTTAGATCTGGATTAGGAATTACTAAATCTGGATCCACTTCCATCTTGTTTCCAAGACCAGTGCATTCCGGGCACGCCCCAAATGGTGAGTTAAATGAAAACGATCTGGGTTCTAATTCCTCAAATTGGTTTCCGTCATACAAGCAAACTAGATGTTCGCTGAACATGCGTTCGCGCTCCGGATCATCTTCTGGAAGATCTACAAACTCTAGAGTTACTAAGCCACTCGACAGACGTAACGCAGTTTCGACGCTGTCAGTTAGTCGCCTAACAGCATCAGGCTTGACTGCCAGCCGATCAACTACCACTTCAATGGTGTGCTTTTCTTGTTTCTTTAACTTTGGGGGCTCTTCAAGTGGATAGACCACACCATCGATTCGTGCTCGAGCAAATCCTTGAGTTTGCAGACTTCTAAACAGCTCTGCATATTCACCCTTACGTTCTCGAATCACTGGGGCTAAGAGCTGAAATCTAGTGCCCTCTTTAATTTCAAGAATTCGATCCACAATTTGTTGGGGTGACTGCCGAGCAATAGGCCGCCCGCAATCCGGGCAGTGTGGACGGCCAGCACGAGCAAATAGCAAGCGCAGATAATCGTAAACCTCAGTAATTGTGCCAACGGTCGAACGTGGATTGCGATTTGTGGATTTTTGATCAATTGAAACCGCAGGCGACAGGCCTTCGATAAAGTCCACATCTGGCTTATCCATCTGGCCAAGAAACTGCCTGGCATAGGCCGACAACGATTCAACATACCGGCGCTGGCCTTCTGCGAAGATCGTGTCAAAGGCCAGAGAGGATTTTCCTGAGCCTGAAAGCCCTGTGAAAACAATCAGAGAATCTCTCGGTAGATCAATGTTTATGTCTTTGAGGTTGTGCTCGCGAGCCCCTCGGACGATTAATTGATCAACCACATCACTATGTTAGTTGTCGCTGTCCCTTGGTGCATCGCAGATCCGACGAGCATGCACCCGAGCGAATTCTTAGGCTTGTAAATCCTCTGGCCCAAGGTGCTCAATTCCTTTACCACGGTGTTCCTCAGACTCTTCTAAGGCATGTGAAATTTCGGAGTGCTGAGCCAATTCCGGAGAGCGGCGAACTGCAATCAGACTTGTAATTACGGTGACCCCTAATACGGTTGCAATGAAGGTCAAAGACTGAGCAATTGTGACATGAGGTGGGTGGAGGTCAGTTGTGCCATCAAGCGCTTCAAGGAATAGCTTTATCGCTATGAATCCCAGAATAATTGCTAAGCCTCGCGCAAGATAGATGATCTTTGCTAGCAGTCCATCGAGCAAGAAATACAACTGGCGCAATCCCATCAGCGCGAATGCATTGGCTGCGAATACTAGGTAGGGCTCTTTAGTAAGGCCAAAGATCGCCGGGATTGAATCCAGCGCAAAAAGTAAGTCAGTGGTGCCAACTGCAAGAATCACAACAAAAAGCGGTGTGATGAATCGTTTGCCATCGATCTTTACAGAAAGTTTGGTGCCTACATATTCACGCGTAGTTGCAACATACTTTTCAATCAGCCGAATTAGTCCATTGCCTTCTGGGTCAGGCTCTTCATCGTGGGAGCGCCAAATTGAAATGGCGGTGTAAAGCAAGAAAGCGGAAAACACGAAGAACGTGGCAGCAAATCTAGAAATCGCTGCAGCGCCAACTACGATCAGGATTCCTCGCAACACAATCGCTATTGCGACGCCGATTAGTAGTACTCGGTGCTTTAACATTTCAGGCACCGCGAATGAAGACATTAAGACGATAAAAACAAAAAGATTATCCACGGAAAGGCTGTACTCAGTTATCCAACCAGCCAGGAATTGTTGCCCGTATTCGGCTCCAAAATAGTTCCAGACAAATACTGCGAACAAAAGCGCTGCAATTATGTAAGCAATTACCCAGCGAACTGCTTGCTTAGGGCCAAAAACATGTTGTCTGGCGTCCACAACCACAAAATCTAGAATGAAGGCTGCGGTCAGGACACCGAGGGTGATAACCCAGATGGTGGTAGAAACATTCATTGCTCAACCATACCCATAGCAGCTAAAACTAAACGTGACCGGCCTGCGACATTTGTCGAAGTTCCTTCTTAAGTTCATGGATTTCGTCACGCAAACGTGCGGCCACTTCAAACTGCAATTCGCTCGCTGCAGTGCGCATTTGCTCTGACAACTGGTCGATCAAATCGCCCAGATCTCGAGCCGGGATACTCCGGAGATTTTCCCGAATCGAAGTTGGAATTCTAACTCCAGGTTT
>CANLIF010000084.1 GCA_947491175.1 Actinomycetota bacterium | reverse complement strand
CGAATTGCAACATACGCTGCTAATCCAATGCCGCCGAGGAATACTCGCCAAGCACCAACCGAAACGCTGCTTCCTGGAAAGTCCAAGTAAGCCCTAGC
Organism: Actinomycetota bacterium; assembly: GCA_947491175.1. GTDB lineage: Bacteria > Actinomycetota > Actinomycetes > S36-B12 > UBA5976 > UBA5976. The sequence continues at coordinate 5,492 of CANLIF010000084.1, read as the reverse complement.
TGTTCCGCTGGTACTGAATAAAACACAAGCCAGTAAAACCGAAACAACTGCTAGTTGTCGACCATTCTTTGGAGATACCTGTCTTGCCCTTGAGTCGACACCCAAAGTCGTCAAGTTAATCGCGAATCAACGGAAGTACCAGCTTCACTGGTTAGGTAAACCGGAACACCAACGCCAGCAAGTACCCGGACTAGTTCAACATCAGATTCCGAAATTGCAATTTCGGTTTGTGAGGAGATAACTACTGATTCAATGCCAGTTGATCCAGAAGCCACCGCTTGGGCTACAACCATTTCTACTGCAGACAACTTTAAAGCTCCAATTGAAACTTCAGCACTGGCATATGTTCGGCCAGTATCATCCCGAAGTGCCGCGCCGATTTGGGCCTGAACTCTTGAGCGCGCACCTTTAGCCAACACGGCTAATTTGTCGTCTTGCGCATTCCAACTAGTCATCTGATTCGTCTTCGTCTTGTGTTGTAAAAGTGTCGCGTGAGATCACCACAGTATCGATTCGATGGCGACGGCCTGCCGTTGATTCTGCAGTTAAGGTCCAGTTTTCAATGTCAACCGTTGCGCCAGGAATTGGAACAATCCCAAGTCGCTTAGCCATAAGGCCACCAACAGTATCTACACCCTCATCTGAAATTTCAATCTCTAAAAGTTCAGCGAGATCATCAATGTGAAGTCGCGAACTAACTCGATATTCTCCATTTGCCAACTCTTCGACATCAGGTCCCAACACATCGTGCTCATCAGAAATTTCACCAACAATTTCTTCGATGACATCTTCGATTGTTACTAGGCCTGCAGTGCCACCGTATTCATCAACAAGAACAGCAAGGTGGGTTCGAGCGCTTTGCATGTCTCGTAAAAGTTCGTCCACGCTTCGGCTGTCTGGAACCATGAATGCTGGACGCATTAGGTCGGATACGCGTTCGATGCTTTGGGATTCCTGGTGTTCGAATACCCGGCGTGCAATGTCCTTTACATAAACCACACCAACAATGTCATCAATTCCCTCGCCAACTACCGGAATTCGTGAGTAGCCCGAGCGAAGCCCAAGAGACATAGCCTGGCGCAGTGTCTTGTGCGATTCAATCCACACCATTTCAGTGCGTGGAACCATTACTTCCCGGGCAATTGTGTCGCCCAATTCAAAAACTGAGTGAATCATTTGACGTTCATCATCTTCAATTACCGAATCTGCGCCAGCCATATCAACTAACTCGCGCAATTCCGCCTGAGTTGAAAATGGACCTTCTCTAAAACCTTGACCAGGCGTGATTGCGTTTCCAATCAAAATAAATAGGCGACTCATTGGACCGAAGATACCTGTCACCATGCGAGTGAGACGTACAGTTGAAAGCGCAATTTTGTCCGCTTTTTGGCGGCCTAATGTTTGCGGCGCGACACCAAGCACAATGTAACCGACGAGAACCATAATGGCTGACGAACTGATTAGCGCTGCATTATTATCAACGAAAATATCTAGGCAAGCAGTTGTGACTAACACAATTGCAATAGTCGACAAAGTCAGATGCGCGAAAAGCAAGGAGTTTACGTACTTTGCTCGATCGTCAAGTAATTTGCTTAGACTACTTGCGCGCTTGCTGCCATCCTTGCGAAGTTGGTCAATGGTGGCTTTACTCACTCGGGCTAATGCAGTTTCAGTTGCAACAAACACTGCAGCCAATAAGACCATAGCTGTTGCCAAAATTAGTAGCGATGCATTTTGACTCACGCTAGGCCACGAGCGTTGCGCTCACCCTCCCATTGCGCAAGCAACTGTGCTTGCAAGCCGAACATTACTTTGTGCTCATCAGGTTCGGCATGATCATGTCCAAGTAAATGCAAAATGCCATGAGTTAACAGCAACCTCAATTCAACTTCCATGCTGTGACCTGCCTGCTCACCCTGTCGGGCCGCCACAGCGGGGCAAAGCACTACATCGCCTAGAACTCCCTCTTCACTTACTCGATCCGGAGTTCCAGCACGTAGTTCGTCCATTGGGAAACTTAGAACATCAGTTGGACCCGGTTCATCCATAAACTTTTCGTGCAACGTTGTCATCGCTATTTCGTCTACAAGCAGCACAGATAACTCTGCGACTGGATTTATGTGCAAGCTACGCAGCACAAACTGTGCTTGCGAAGAAATCTCAAGTTCGTTTACTTCAAAGTCAGATTCGTTGTTTACGTCGATGGACATAATTATGAGTTCCTACGATCTGGACGCTGATCTTGTGAGGCGCGCTTTTCATCGTAGCGACCATACGCATCGACAATTTGCCCAACCAATTTATGTCGCACCACATCTGTTGAAGTTAGTTCGCAAAACGCCACATCATCTACATCCGTCAAGATATCTCGGACCACCCGTAATCCACTGGCAGTGCCGCTTGGTAAGTCAATTTGTGTCACGTCACCAGTGATTACCATGGTTGATCCAAACCCAAGTCTGGTTAGAAACATTTTCATCTGTTCAGCTGAGGTGTTTTGCGCTTCATCCAAAATAATGAATGCGTCATTAAGTGTGCGGCCGCGCATGTAAGCAAGTGGCGCAACTTCAATGGTTCCACTAGTCATCAAGCGCGGAATGGAATCAGGATCCACCATGTCATGCAGTGCATCGTAAAGCGGACGTAAGTAAGGATCAATTTTCTCGCTCAGTGTTCCAGGCAGAAAACCTAACCGCTCACCGGCTTCAACCGCTGGCCGAGTCAGGATGATTCGCGTTACCTGCTTGCTTTGCAGTGCTTGAACGGCTTTGGCTACGGCAAGATAAGTCTTACCAGTTCCCGCAGGACCGATGCCAAACACAATTGTGTTTTCATCGATTGCATCCACGTATCTCTTTTGATTCAAAGTTTTGGCACGGATAGTGCGACCGCGACTAGAAATAATGTTTGCGGTTAAGACGTCGGCTGGGCGGACATCGGAGCGCAGCATTGCAATGGATCGCTCAACGGATTCAGGTGTTAAACCCTGACCAGTTCTGAGCATTACTAACATCTCTGAGATCAAAGTTTCAATTAATTCAACACTTGGTTTTGGGCCATCTATTGTGATTTCGTTACCGCGCACCAATATGACTGAGTCCGAAAAAGACTTTTCAATTACCCGAATAAGTTCGTCCCGAGCACCGGTTACTGTAACCATTGGGGTGGAGGTGGGCACAATCACAACTCTGTGGGATGGCGAAGGAGACGCTGTCATTTGACTTAATCCTATGGCAGAAACCAGAAGTCTGAGTTGGCTATCCCGGTGGCCAAGACAGGCTTCGACCGCCCAGAACATGGAAATGTACGTGTGAAACAGACTGACCAGCATCTTCACCAGTGTTAGTCACAATTCGATAACCCGTGGCAAGGCCCTGCAGTTTTGCCACATTTGAGGCCAATGTCAGTAGCTCACCGGCCAGATTTGGATTGCTTTGCGTCAACTCAGTCACGTCAGCGAAGTGACTTCTTGGGATGATCAGAATGTGAGTCGGTGCCTTTGGGTCAATGTCCCGAAACGCAATCGCGCTTTCAGTTTCCATGACAATGTCAGCTGGAATTACCCCAGCTGAAATCTTACAAAACAGGCAATCTGAATCTGTACTCATTTGGACCTGCTCATTTTTTCCTGCGCTACGACCAGCGCTGGCTGCGCATAAGAAGGCCACCTACTGCGATAGCACCCGCTGTTGAAGTTCGCATGACACTTGCTCCCATGTGAACAATTCGCGCACCAGCATTTGAAAATGCCACTAGTTCATCGGGTGAGATTCCGCCCTCAGGTCCAACGACAATCATGATGGTTCCTTGCTCTCTAATTGCGCAGGCAGCTAATGCTTGATCAGCACTTTCATGTAGAACAAAAACGCTCTGCGCCTGTGACATCATTTCGCAAACTTGAGCAGTGGTTTGAAGATTAGAAATTTCAGGAATCCATGCCCGTCGAGATTGCTTGGCAGATTCGCGCGAAGTGCGGCGCCATTTTTCTAATCCTTTGTCAATCGAATCCCACTTGCCTATTGAATGTTCAGCCCGCCAAGGAATAATCGCATCAGCGCCAACTTCCGTGAGCATTTCAACAGCTAACTCGGCGCGTTCACCTTTAGCAAGTGCCTGCACGACAACAAACCTGGGTTCCGGAGCTTCTTCGAAGGTGAATTGATCAAGGTTTAGATCCAGACTTTGCTTGTGCACTTTAACTACCGTGGCGACAACTCGGCTACCTTGGCCATCACAAAGATGTATTACTTCGCCCTCGCGCATTCGCTTTACGGTTGCGGCATGCCTGCCTTCTTCACCATCAAGTGTGAAGGTTTTTGTGTCTTTAGAAATCTCGCCTGGGTTAACCAGAAATTCTGCAGCTGTCATCGGGTTGTAAACGCATCCTTAAGTTTTCCAAACAAACTAGAAGATTGTTCGTGGAATTGAGCTGAAGGCGATTCTTCGCCACGAATACTCGCCAGTTGTCTAATCAGATCCTCTTGCGCCTGATCCAAGCCAGTTGGTGTGAGGATTTCCAAGTGAACTACCAAGTCGCCTCGTCCTGAACTGCGAAGTCGTGGCATACCTTGTCCGCGCAAGGTAACAGTTGAGCCAGATTGAGTTCCTGGCTTGATATGTATTGGCGCAGTGCCATCTAAAGTTTCCAGGTCCATAGTTGTACCAAGTGCAGCTGCTGTCATAGGAAGCGAAATAGTTGCGTGCAGCTGATCGCCATTGCGTTGGAATACCGGATGCGGCAATTCGATTAGTTCTACATAAAGATCGCCAGCTGGTCCACCACCCGGTCCAACTTCGCCCTGACCAGTCATTTGAATGCGAGTACCACCTTCAACACCTGGCGGAATTTGGACTGACAAAGTGCTTCGAGTTCGCACTCGGCCATCTCCAGCGCATTCTGCGCACGGGTGTGGGTTTAACGTTCCAAAGCCTTGGCATTGTGGGCATTGACGAGACGTCATAACTTGACCTAAGAATGATTTTTGGACTGATTGCACTTCACCGCGACCTGCGCACATTGTGCAATTCACAATGCTTGCCCCAGAAGAAGTTCCTTCACCGGTGCAAGAAGAGCAAGTCACGGCAGTATCCACGGCAAATTCTCTGGTGGATCCAAATGCTGCTTCATCTAGTGTTACTTGAAGTCGGATTAATGCGTCTTGACCTCGACGTTTACGCGATCGAGGTCCACGTTGCCCACCGCCACCGAAAAATGCATCAACGATGTCTCCAAAGCCAAAACCAGCTGCTGAGTTAAAGCCACCGCCAGAAGAAAATGGATCGCCACCAAGATCAAACATCTCGCGCTTTTGTGGATCAGAAAGCACTTCGTAAGCAGAAGTCACGTCTTTAAAGCGTTCGCCAGCTTCGGCACCTGGATTTACATCTGGATGAAGCTCGCGGGCAAGTTTTCGATATGCGCGCTTAATCTCTTCCGGCGTTGCTTCTCGGTTTACACCCAGGACTTTGTAATAGTCAGCCATGATTACTGT
>CANLIF010000083.1 GCA_947491175.1 Actinomycetota bacterium | reverse complement strand
TCAGCCACTAAAAGCATGCCGGTTAATAAAGGTTGGGTTGACTTACTTGGTAGCGTGCGGGAAGCCCACAGCACTGCATCAGCCATTACATCGCGATCTACTTGGAACTTCACTTACAACTCACCCTCTGGTGTATCAACATCTTGAGTATTTATCGTGCCATGTCTGACTGACTAATTCAGCCACAGTTGCCTGGTTAATCAAATCTGCTAAAACTTGAGATTTGATTAAAAATATAAACCATTTAAAGGCTTGTGGCTTATAGGGTTTAACGAGATCTATAAAGTTAACAACAGAGTGGGTGAAACCTCTAAATGGAAGTATATCTTTCGTAGTAGTAGTAGCCATTGTGGATTATGTGGATAACCCAAAATTTCCATAAAACAATCAGATATTAAAAAATCAACCTGTGGATAACTTTCTTATTTACCAGCAGAAAAACCTAAATCCTTAAGTTATCCACAGGTATCCACAGGTAAAACCAATTTATTCGAGTTTTAAGCTGGATTTGTCCACAATTATGTAAAAACTGTGAAAAATCAATAAAGATATCCCCATGGTTATCCACACTGTGTATAGAAGTGACTGGTGTTACTAAAGTTACAAACTTTTGGCTTGTGCCTTAATTCGGGCAGTTAAGTCACTTACTTGGTTATACAAACTTCGGCGCTCAGCGATCAACTGGCGAACTTTCCGATCTGCGTGCATAACTGTTGTGTGGTCGCGGCCACCAAATTGTTGCCCGATTTTCGGTAGTGACAAATCGGTTAGTTCTCGGCATAAATACATAGCAATTTGGCGGGCTGTTACTAAAACCCGCGATCGGCTAGCCCCAGTTAAATCGTCCAGCGTGACACCAAAATAGCTAGCGGTTTGAGCCATAATCAAACTCGCACTAATTTCAGGGCCAGCCGCATCTGAAACAAGATCCTTTAAAACAACTTCAGCTAAATCTAAATCAACCGCTGCTCGGTTCAAGCTCGCAAATGCAGTTACCCGGATTAACGCACCTTCAAGTTCACGAATATTGGTTGACATTTTTGACGCGATAAACTCTAGAACTTCTGGCGGCGCACTTAATCTTTCTTGCGCACTTTTCTTTCGCAGAATCGCAATTCGGGTTTCAAGATCGGGTGGCTGAACATCTGTTATCAAACCCCACTCGAAACGCGAACTCATTCGATCTTCGAAACCTTGAAGTTGTTTTGGTGGCAAATCAGAAGTAACAACAATTTGTTTATTCGCATTATGCAAAGTGTTAAAGGTGTGGAAGAACTCTTCTTGAGTCTGAACTTTTCCAGACAGAAACTGAATATCATCAACTAACAAAACGTCAATATCCCGGTAGCGGCGCTGGAATTCCTTGGCTTTATCATCCCGAATCGAGTTAATGAATTCATTAGTAAATTCTTCTGAGCTTACGTATCTAACTTTTGATCCGGCGTAAAGCGTTCTGGTGTAATGGCCAATTGCGTGAAGTAAGTGAGTTTTTCCAAGTCCAGATTCGCCATAGATAAAAAGTGGGTTGTATGCCTTGGCTGGCTGTTCAGCTACTGCGCGAGCGGCTGCGTGCGCGAAACGATTAGACGAGCCAGGAACAAAAGTGTCGAAAGTATATTTTGGATTTAGTCGACTTCCTTTTTCGGCAGTTTTCGGAGCAGGCGCTGGGCCACGACTTGCTTGGGGTGGCAACGCCGGCTTTGGGTCTGAGCGCAGACCAACAGATTCGATGTCGGCGTATGTGGCATCAGCTAGCTCGTCAGTTGCCTCATCATCAAGGTCTGGCGCAATAGATTCATCAACCGTTACCGCGAGCCGCATTTCGCGGCCAAGTGTTGCAGAAAGTGCATCACAAACAATTGGGCTGAGTCGGCTTTCTAAAACATCCTTAGTAAATTCGTTTGGCGCTGCTACTAGAGCAGTGTCGCCAACAATGCCAAGCGGGCGGGTCAGCGTTACGAATGCACGCTGTTGTGGAGTTAGCGCTCCGGAGGACAAAGACTCTAAAGTCTTGGCCCAAACCTCATTAAGGTCCAGATCGTCCATTGCACTCCTTGAATCCAAGTTTGGAGTTGGGGAATGGGTGTTTTCCACAGGCTCGGACTATGCAGACTACGGCCTGTGGATACCCTCTGACAAGTTGTTTTCCACAGGAAATCAAATCTAATTTTGAGTTTGACCGAAACTAGTAAGTACCCGTATCTTTAAGAGGTTAATACCGAGTTCGATGTGCACCTCGTCGAATGTTCACGAACAATTCGTGAATGTCCGATGGCCAATCGCCTCATCCCTACTTCCTTTGGAGTGTCACTTATGACAAAGCGCACCTACCAGCCAAATAAGCGCCGTCGTGCAAAGAAACACGGCTTCCGCAACCGCATGAGCACTCGCGCCGGCCGTGGCATTCTTGCCTCACGCCGAGCAAAAGGTCGCTCAAAGCTGTCCGCTTAATAAAAGCCGGCTGCAAGTAAATGCTTCCCGCCTCGGCGAGGTTGCGTAAGTCCTCGGAAATTTCAGCGGTTATGAAATCAGGCACAAGGTTTTCTGCAAAATTGGTGGTTATACACGTGACTCAAACTTCAAGTGAACACACAAAGGTAGCTTTTGCCGTGGGTAAAAGCGTGGGAAATTCGGTGGTTCGACATAAAGTAACCCGCCAATTAAGACATGCAATTACCCCGCTTATTAATAATTTCCCAGCCGGATCCCATGTTGTTGTTAGGGCCCTACCTGGAGCTAGCCAGGCAACCTTTACCCAACTTTCTGAAAATCTTGAATTTGCTACTTCAAAAGTGAATGCATCATGAAAACTGCCTTTAAGGCTGGTTTGACGCCTATTAAAAATTTGTGGGATTTAACTTTCGGTCGGGTTTTAATCACGCTTCTTGTGGGCTTAATTCGGTCCTACCAAATCTTGCTAAGCCCAAGAATCGGGCAAGTTTGTCGCTACTACCCAACCTGCTCGCATTACGGTTTGGAAGCGATCAAGGTTCATGGCGCGGGTAAAGGCAGCCTGTTGGCAGCCTGGCGAGTTTTACGTTGCCATCCATGGGCAACAGGCGGGATCGAATCCGTTCCACAAAAAGGCAATTGGCCAAGCCATCAAGTAATTGAAACTTCAACTAATAACGATAGGCAGGTTATTGGCGCATGAGCCTTAATCCATTGGTATGGCTAGAAACCCTCGTTAGCTGGGTTTTAATTAGCTTCCATTCCTTCACGTCCTCGGTCTTTGCGCCAGATGGTGGTTGGGCCTGGGGCCTAGCTATCGTTTTGCTAGTTATCTTGATCCGGATTCTGCTAATTCCACTTTTCGTTAAACAGATTAAAAGTCAGCGAAACCTGCAAATCATTCAGCCCCAAGTTAAAGAAATTCAAAAGAAGTACGCCGGAGATCGGGAACGTCAGTCTCAAGAGTTAATGAAGCTCTACAAAGACACTGGAACCAACCCGCTATCGAGTTGCTTACCAATTTTGGCGCAGGCCCCAATTTTCTATGCCTTGTTTGTCGTGTTACAGGGCATCGCAATGAGCCAACCAAAAGGTGTGCTTACCGATGAATTAATTGAGTCCGCGCGTAACGCAACGATTTTGCGCGCTCCAATTTATGGCACGTTTACTAATCGCGGGGAAACTGTAGACCCAACTGCGACTTTCTGGGTCACCTTAATTTTGATCATGCTTATGACTTTGACTTCGTTCCTGACCCAGCGACAGTTGATCGTAAAAAACACTGCGCCAGATAATCCGATGGTGCAACAGCAAAAGATTCTGCTGTACGTCTTCCCGGTAATTTTTGCCGTTACTGGTATCAATTTCCCAATCGGGGTTTTGCTTTACTGGTTTACCACAAACCTTTGGACCATGGGGCAACAGTTCTATGTGATTCGAAATAGTCCGCAACCCGGTACCCCAGCTTGGGATGCTTTGGAAGCCAGAAAAGCCGCTAGAAAACGCAAGAAAAACCCAGAAGCTGCAACTGAAATCGAGCCAACACCAGAGGCAAAAGTGACTCGGCAGCAGCCTAAAAAGAAGCCTAAAAAGAAACGCAATTAGTTTCACGTGAAACCAAACAATTTCCCAAACTAACTCCTGAAATTAGAATTCCAACACAGAAAGGCCAAGTAAATGGCTGAAAAACTCTCACTACTTGAACAAGAAGGCGAAATCGCCGCAGACTACCTAGAAGGCCTATTAGACATTGCCGACCTCGATGGCGACATTGATATGGATGTTGAAAATGATCGGGCAACTGTAAGTATTGTTGGCGCAGATCTTTCACTACTTGTTGGCAAAAAAGGTGAAGTTCTCGATGCAATCCAAGAACTAACTCGCCTTGCCGTTACTCGCGAAACTGGCGAACGCTCTCGGTTGATGCTTGATATCTCAGGCCACCGCGCTGCTGTGAAAGCTGAATTGATTGAGGTCGCAAAAGAAGCGGCTGCTAAGGCAATCGAAACTGGCGAAGAAGTAGAACTTAAGCCAATGAATGCTTTTGAGCGCAAAGTAATCCACGATGCGGTTGGCGAAGCTGGAGCTTCCAGTGTTTCCAAGGGCGAAGAACCAAAGCGCCGAATTGTGGTACTGCCCGCTTAGTTTCACGTTTCACGTGAAACATGTCTCGAAAGACTAATTCATTGAGAGAAATCACTGAGGTTTATCCAGATGCTGCGGAAAACCTTGCCCGATTCGCTCATTGGCTAGCGGGAGCAGGTGTAGAACGTGGGTTTTTAGGGCCGCGTGAAGTGGATCGAATTTGGGATCGACACATCGCGAACTGCGCTGTTGTTGAGGCACTAATCCCAGAAAACTCAAAGGTTTTTGACATTGGAAGTGGCGCAGGATTGCCCGGACTAGTACTAGCAATAGTTAGACCAGACATCACTATTGGCTTGATTGAACCACTAATGCGCAGATCCGAATTCCTAACTGAAGTGGCAGCAGACCTCGGTATTACAAAACAGGTAAGTGTAATGCGGGGCAGAGCCGAGGAACTAAAGGGTCACACGGCACCTGTTGTTACTGCTCGAGCCGTTGCCCCGCTGGGAAAACTTCTTACCTGGGCCCTGCCATTGACAACGAAAGGTGGACAGATTTTGGCCATGAAGGGAAGTTCTGCTGCAACCGAAATTGCCAAAGCAGCCGATATTCTCAATGGCCGTAAGGCAGAAATCATTCGTTGTGGTGAAGGTATCGTTGATCCACAGACAACCGTTGTACGGGTGACCACCTAACATAAACGTCAGGCAATTGCCCTACGCTTAAGGCTCAAGTTAGTAATACTGGGGTTAAGAAATTAGGTTGGCAAAATGGCTTACGCCGATGACGAAGATACACCTTTAGCAGCCGCCGCGGCCGCTGCTGTCTACGTTCGACGTGGACTCAAAGGGACTTTCGCTAAACCCAAGCACACTCGAATAATCACTATTGCCAATCAAAAAGGCGGTGTGGGTAAGACAACTTCAGCAGTAAACCTAGCTGCTTCGATGGCGCTAGCGGGATTGAATGTTCTAGTAATTGACCTTGATCCACAGGGGAATGCCAGTACTGCGTTTGGAATTGACCACTATGAAGATGCCAGCGGGTCCTTTGATGTATTACTAGACGGCGAAGCCATTGCAGACATGATGAGCGCAGCGCAAGGATTTGATTCCTTGTGGGT
>CANLIF010000082.1 GCA_947491175.1 Actinomycetota bacterium | reverse complement strand
TGAACTATGGCTACCGGAGACTTTTCAGTTGATATTGCAACTATCAACTCCACGCTATCCAGCATTGAAAAAGTACTTCGAATCGATGAAATGCAGGCTCAGGTAGCCGAACTTGAGATCTTGGCTTCGGCGCCAGATCTTTGGGATGACCAGGCCAACGCGCAAAGAGTCACTGGGAAGTTATCGGTGCTTCAGGCCGACATCGGCCGAATCAAAAGCCTGCGTTCCCGAGTGGATGATGTTCAAGTCTTGTGGGAAATGGGTGAGGCGGAAACTGATCAAGGCATTCTTGATGAAGCAAGTGCTGAACTTATCGCACTGGAAAAATCAATTGGTGAGCTAGAAGTTAGAACTTTACTTTCCGGGGAGTACGACCACCGCGAGGCTTTAGTTTCAATTCGTTCTGGAGCTGGTGGAGTGGACGCGGCGGACTGGGCAGAAATGCTGCAACGCATGTATTTGCGATACTGCGAGCGCCACGGCTGGGCTGCCGAAGTTTATGAAACCTCCTACGCCGAAGAAGCTGGAATCAAATCAACAACCTTTGCAGTTAAGGCTCCATTTGCATATGGAACTTTGTCAGTAGAGCAAGGTACTCATCGATTAGTTCGAATTTCACCTTTTGATAATCAAAGTCGTCGACAGACTTCATTTGCTGAAGTTGAAGTTATTCCAGTTGTTGAACAAACAGATTCAGTAGAAATTCCTGATGATGATTTAAGAATCGATGTGTTTCGATCATCTGGTCCTGGTGGACAAGGTGTGAACACAACGGACTCAGCAGTGCGCCTTACTCACATCCCAACTGGGATTGTTGTCTCGTGCCAAAATGAGCGCTCGCAACTCCAAAACAAAGCAACCGCCATGGCGGTCTTGCAAGCGAAAATATTGGAGCGTACTCGCCAAGAAGAACAAGCCAAGATCAACGCTCTTAAGGGCGACACCAGTGGTTCTTGGGGAAACCAAATGCGTTCCTATGTCCTACATCCATACCAAATGGTTAAGGACATTAGAACTGAAGTTGAAACCGGTAACACCTCAGCGGTACTTGATGGTGACATCGACCAATTTGTTGAAGCCGGAATTCGTTGGCGCCGCGAGCAAGCAAACTAATTGCAATTAATCGTTTGGATTGGGTTTAGGTCGGCGCGCCCTGCACCTGCATAGCCCGCGCAGTATTTAGGCTGGATTCATACGATTTTTCGAAATTATTTTTGCGTCACTTTAAGGAGATTTCATTGTGATCAACTTTGACATGGTCTCCAAGCAGTACAAGAACTCCAATACTCCAGCTTTGGATGAAATAAATCTCAATATTGCGCAAGGTGATTTTGTATTCCTAGTGGGCCAATCTGGCTCTGGAAAATCATCCCTACTTCGCCTTTTACTTAAAGAAGAAAAGCCAACTTCTGGCACCGTAACCGTAGATGGCATTAACGTTGGGAAATTGCCAAACCGTAAAGTCCCAGCGTTTCGACGGACAATGGGAATCGTATTTCAGGACTTTCGATTACTTCCTGGAAAAACAGTTTTTGACAATGTTGCATTCGGCATGGAAGTAATTGGTAAGTCAAAGAAAGAAATTCAACAACGGATTCCAGCGATCCTTGACTTGGTTGGTCTTGACGAAAAGGCACACCGCTTACCATCAGAACTTTCGGGCGGAGAGCAGCAGCGAGTTGCGCTAGCGAGAGCGTTTGTGAACAAGCCAAAATTACTTTTGGCAGATGAGCCAACCGGAAATTTGGACCCATCTACCAGCGTTGGAATCATGAAGTTACTAGATCGTATTAATCGCACCGGCACCACGATTGTCATGGCGACTCACGATGTAGCCATAGTTGATCAGATGCGTAAACGAATTGTGCAAATGGAAAATGGCAAAATTATTCGCGATCAAGAACGCGGAATGTATGGACATACGGGGCATTAGCAGTGAGATTGTCATTTGTAAGTAAAGAAGTTGGTAACGGATTACGCCGAAATTTCACTATGACGGTTGCCTTGATTGTTTCAGTCGCTGTTTCACTTTCATTAGTTGGTGCAGCATTGCTTTTGAGCTCTCAAGTCGACCGCATGAAAGGTTACTGGTACGACAAAATTGAAGTATCAATATTCTTATGTGGAACTTCCTCCGTAACCTTTACGTGCACTGGAGTGGTAACAGACGAGCAGCTTAGAAATATTGAGACAATTCTTGGTGGCCTGGAATCTGTTCAAGACATATTCTATGAATCATCAACGGATGCTTACGATCAATTCAAAGAGCAGTTTGCAGGCTCAGCTATTTTGGCAAACATTAGTCCCGATGCGCTTCCGGCATCATTTAGAGTAAAGCTAGACAATCCAGAGAATTTTGAAAAAGTTGCAGGTGCATTGCAATCTGTGCAAGGTGTTGAGTCAATTCAAGATCAGCGCAAATTGTTAGACAGATTTTTCCAGATACTTAAGGGTTTGCAATCTTTTGCATTAGTAATCGCATTAGCCATGCTTTTTGTCACGATCTTGCTTGTAATGAATACGGTTCGCGTTGCTGCTTTTGCTAGGCGCCGGGAAACTTCGATTATGCGCTCTGTGGGCGCTAGCAATATGGCTATCCGCTTGCCATTCATCTTGGAGGCAGCAGTGGCTGCCACGATTGGCTCAACCTTGGCGACAGCTGGAATTCTGGCTTCTAAGTACTGGTTAATTGATGCCAAGTTGGCACCAAACCTTACTTTTATCCCGTTTGTGACCTGGAATGAGGTTTTGGCGATAGTTCCCGTGCTTTATCTGGTTGGAGTGGGAACCACCGTTTTAGCTTCCTCAGTAACCCTAAGGCGCTACCTCAGAGGCTAAAAATGCCGATTTATAGACAATTTTGGCCCGACACGAGACAAGTCACATCAGTAACTTTAGACACTTCCGTTACGATTAGGTAACTTCCCCTTCGAACGGAGCAATATGCGCGCCTTCCTCTCGCGTCTTAACTCCTCGCGGTTTACCCGAGGCTTACTTGCCGTTCCATTGGTTCTTTCGCTTCTTATTACACCGGCTATAGCTGGAAGCACTGAAATTGACGAGCAAGTTTCTGAAGCGTCAGAGGCATTAACTAAAGCGTCTGCAGCAGTTCTTGCGGCTGCCGAATCATTAAAGGATGCGCAAGCAAAACTTCCAGCTGCGCGTGAGGCAATGTCAATAGCCACAACAAGAGAAACTGAAGCCACGGCGGTTTACAACAAGGCAGCTTCAGACCTTGCGGTTTCTAAAGCTGCTTACACAGCTGCACTTTCCAAAGTGACAAGCAAAGAAGCTGAGATTAGTCAGTTGCAAAAAAAGGTCGATCAGTTTGCGCGAGCCGTTTATCAACAAGGCCAAACCTCGCAATGGGAAATTATCCTTGAGTCAACATCACCCTCTGACTTAACCATTAGATTACAAAACATCAAGGCTGTTTCTAATTCCACAGCAAGAAGTCTTGACGATTTACTTGGTGCAAAAGAGCAGCTTTCAGTTGACGCATTGGTCGCAGAAGAAGTTCGTATTGACATGCAGCAAATTGCAAACATTGCATCGCAAGCACTTATCGATGCGCAAAATGCCGCAGATAAAGCAGCGGCAGCAAAAGTTGAAGTAGACAAACTTGTAAAGCAAGAATCTTCCGCGTTAAAGATTGCCGAAGATGATAAGGCAGAGGTCCTCGCTCAATACAATGAACTTCGCGCTGAGCAAAAGCGCATTGCAGCACTTTCAGGCTCTACTGGCAATCAAGGTCCAGTAGATCCGCAAGCCACCGGTCCGCTGTCTTGGCCACTTCCAGGTCGAGCTGCAGGTGGAGGTGTTGGTTGGCGCGTCCATCCGGTTTACAAATACAAGTCTTGCCATACTGGCGTTGATAGTGGAGCGCCGAAAGGAACCCCAATTCGGGCGGCAGCATCAGGAGTTGTGCTTTCAACATCTGTGAGCCGAGCCTACGGAAACATGACTTTGCTTGATCATGGTGACGGCATGGTGACAATGTATGCCCATCAATCTTCATTTGCGGTGTCCCGAGGCGACGTGGTTGAAAATCAAGAGGTTATCGGATACGTAGGTTCAACTGGCTTCTCAACTGGACCGCATTTGCACTTTGAAGTTCACCTTAATGGCGTACCGTACAATCCAATGGGTTGGTTTGGTGCATCTCGTACCGTTGTGCCTTGCTGGGGATGAGTTGAGTTAAGTGGCTAAAGAGCGCGGTCGAAAGGTCATCGCCCAGAACCGGAAAGCTCGCCACGACTTCACCATCGAAGATGTCTATGAAGCTGGCATGGTTCTTGTAGGAACTGAAGTTAAATCATTACGCGCTGGTAGGGCCAGCTTGGTTGATGGTTACGCGCTGTTTGAAAATGGCGAAATCTGGCTGCGTGGTGTCAACATTCCGGAATACAACGAAGGCTCTTGGACTAACCATGCACCAACCCGGGCCCGCAAACTGCTTCTTAATCGGCAAGAAATTAGCAAGATCGAAAGCAAGCTCAAGGAAAGTGGACTGACTTTGATCCCGCTGAGCCTTTACTTCAATGATGGCAAAGCCAAAGTAGAGATTGCGATTGCCAGAGGCCGTAAAAACTATGACAAGCGTCAAGCCATTGCCGAAAAAGATGCCAAGCGCGAAACTCAACGCGCTACGGGTCGACGCGACAAGGGCATGGAGTAAGCCCGTTAACTGGGTTTTATTCAGCCAGTATCGGGCATACTGAAATTCATGAGCGCCTTCAACGAATCTGGACACTCAGATTTGGCGATCTATTTTGGGGATTTCTTAACAACCATTGCAAGTTGGACTTTGCCAGCAATGACCGAATCGGTGCTATTAGCAAGACAACAAGTTACGGATTTTTTGAGCGCTGAAAGTTCAATTGATCTTGAGCATGCACTAGCCGTAACCAGCGAACTTGTTGCCAATTCAGTAGTGCATGCGGCGACTGAACTTCAAGTTGTGCTGGAACGCTGGCAATACATGGTCAAAGTAGTTGTTGCAGACTCAAATAACCAGATACCTGTAATGAAGTCTCTTGATGTGGCAATGGATTGCGGTCGAGGTATGCACATCGTCGAAGAGTATTCAGACCTTTGGGGTTACGAACTCACTGAAAATGGCAAACGAATTTGGGCAGGCTTTAAATTTGCCTAACAGGTCTTGGTAGTTCAAGCCAAAGTTATTTAGTAGCGTTCGAACCCGCGGATAAGTTCAAAATCTGTTACTGCTTTATTGAACTGCGCTAGGTCAGTATCAACCATATGCGTGTAATGCTTGTGAACCCGCTCACCAAATGTTTCTTTGGCCCAAGTGCTGTTGACCCATAATTCACGAGCCATTTGCAGGGTATTTGGAACCCGATCGGTCTCTAATGCGTAGGCATTTCCATCAAAGCGTGGTTCGAGTGCCATCTTCTTTTCAATGCCATCAATTCCAGCGGCAATCATTCCGGCAACTGCAAGGTAAGGATTCACATCGCCACCAGGCACTCGGTTTTCTACGCGCAAACTTTGCCCATGCCCAACGAGACGGTAAGAGCAGGTGCGGTTATCGCGACCCCACTTAATTGCGGTTGGTGCAAAGCTACCTGGTGAATATCGCTTGTAGCTGTTGATTGTTGGTGCGTACATGATGCTTAGCTCGCGCATGTGTGCAAGTTGTCC
>CANLIF010000081.1 GCA_947491175.1 Actinomycetota bacterium | reverse complement strand
TTGAAAATGACTTAGGAGATGACAAAGGTCTCAACTCGTTACTGATGTTAGTTAATGGTCAGCTCCCGCCTTATGACGGCGATCAAGTAACACTTTGGAATAATGGCACCAAAGTAAATAGCGTCGTGACGAGCGCTGGGGTAGCAACCGTTGATTTAACACTTGGGCGAATCTCGCTTGGTTCGGAATCTGAACAGCGGGCAATTGATCAAATTGTTTGGACTTTGATAGAAAACAACCGTGCGATTACGGGTGTGAAGTTCACTGTTGATGGAGTTGTTTCTGAGTCACTTGCTGGACACGTAGATTTTGGCCAAACATTTGTGCTGGCACCAAGTTATGAAGTGTTAGCCAGCATCTGGATAAACCTGTTGGACCGCAGTGATGTGAAAAATCCAGTTTCCATTTCCGGTTCAGCCTGCACGTTTGAAGCAGGTTTTGCCTGGGAGCTAATGCAAGGCGGGGATGTCTTAGATTCGGGCGGCGCTACTGCAGCAACTGCGTGCCCAGATCGATCTGATTGGAAACTAGATCTGGGAGATTTGTTGCCCGGCAACTATGTACTTAAAGTTTCAGATCTTTCCACCAAAGATGGCAGCGTTATCTTTGCGGATACCAAAGCCTTCACTGTTATTGACTAGAGCGATTTCGCCTAGCGCATTATGAATGGGTCGCTAATTGGTGCTTCGCTGGTGTTAATCCAAACTGACTTAGTTCGGGTGTAGTCCAAAATTGATTCCGCGCCAGCCTCACGTCCAGTTCCACTTTGGCCGTAGCCACCAAATGGCACCATTGGCGAAATCATTCGGTAGGTATTAACCCAAACAATTCCAGCACGCAGTGATCTAACAAATCTGTGAGCTCTTCCAATATCTTTTGTGAAGACACCAGATGCCAATCCGTACGCACTGTCATTAGCTATAGCTAGCGCCTCGGCATCAGTTTCAAACTTCAGGACGCTAAGTACTGGTCCAAAGATTTCTTCTTGCACACACGCAACAACAGGTACGGCACAATCCAAGATTGTTGGTTCGTAGTAGAAACCAGTTTCAAATCCAGCTGGAATTTTTCCACCAGTTAGTAGTTTGGCGCCAGCTGAAACGCTGCGATCCACAACGTCTTGAACATGAGTTAGCTGACGTTGGGTTGCTAGCGGACCCATTTCGGTTTCTAGATTCTGTGGATCACCAATCTTGATGCGCTGGGCCTTTGCAACCAAAATTTCCATCAATTGCGCATGAACACTTGAATGAACCAAAAGACGAGAGCCTGCTACACAACTCTGTCCGGTCGCTGCGAAGATTCCAGAAACAATTGCATTGGCGGCGCTTTCCAAGTCTGCATCTTCAAATACCAATACCGGAGATTTGCCACCAAGTTCTAGGGAAACTGCTGCCAAGTTGTTCGCAGAATTCATAATGATTTGCTTGGCGGTAGTTGGGCCGCCAGTAAATGCAATGCGATCTACCAGGGGATGGCTTGTGAGTGCTTTGCCACAAGTGTCGCCCATCCCAGTGATGATGTTTACAACTCCAGGCGGGAAACCTGCCTGGTCTATTAGTTTTGCAAATCTAAGTAGGGGAGCCGGACCGTCCTCCGATGCCTTGAGCACAACTGTGCAACCAGCAGCAATTGCGGGTGCTAACTTAACGGCCGATAAAAACATTTGGGAATTCCATGGAACTATTGCGGCAACAACGCCAATTGGTTCGCGCCTGGTGTAAGCCTCCATGTCAGGCTTATCAACAGCAAAGTGCGCACCCTGGAGTTTGTCGGCAAGGCCTGCGAAGTATCGGTAGTACTCAGCGATGTATAAAATCACGGCTCGAGTTTCGCGGCGAATCTTTCCAGTGTCTTTAGTTTCAAGTTCTGCCAGGATATCTGCATCTGCGGCCATCAAGTCGGCTAGTTTGTAAAGCAGTTTTCCTCGGGCGCTGGCATTCAAAGTTGGCCAGACACCTGATGTGAATGCAACGTGAGCAGCTTGCACGGCCCGATCAACATCTGCTTCGTTAGCTTTTGGCATTAGCGCCCATGCAACGCTAGTGGCTGGATCAAGGCTTTCAAAAGTTTCGTTGGCTGATTCGAAATTGCCATTGATGTATTGCTGGAAACTTTCCAATGCCATAGGAACTCCTGGTGAGTGAAACCTTGAATTCTCTTACGAGAAAGCAGGCATTACTTCGTCAATAAACAACTTTAGGCTGTCTCGTTTTTGTTCGTAAGACATTGCACTATCTAGCCAAATACTGAATTGGGTATATCCCATTTCCTCATAGGACTTAAGGCGGGCGATGACTTCGCCCGGAGTTCCAACCAGGCAATTCTTTCGCATGACTTCAGGCGCCAGATTGGGTTGAGCATCAATTTCAGCCTGGGTAATTGGCTCGATGAATCCATCTTTGATTGGCGCTTCTGCCTTAAACCACTTGCCAAAGTAGAGGAAGAATTTCTGTAAGCCCGCCGAACCTTTCATTAACTCTGCTTCAGTCTTAGCAACATAGGTATGCATCAAGAGCATTAGCTTTGGCCTGGGAACTTCTGGATGAGCAGCGCAAGCAGTATTGAATTTATCCATCAAGACTTTCACTTCTTCATCACCGCTAGCTAATGGTGTTACCTGAACATTGCAGCCACTGGCAACAGCGAAATCATGCGTGTGAGGATCTCGAGCAGCGATCCAAATCGGAATTGGATTTTGAATTGCGCGTGGCACCGCAGTTGTCTCTGGGAACTTCCAGTAATCGCCATCGTGGGTGTAGTTACCAATTAGTAGTTGCTGGACGGCAGGAACTAACTCGCGCATCCGCAAGCCAGCTTCCATGGCGTCTAAACCTGGCATCAAGCGTTCGTACTCAAACATGTAAGCGCCGCGAGCAATACCCAGATCGACTCGACCATTACTTGTTAGATCACATAACGCAGCTTCGCCAGCCAAGCGAATCGGATGCCAAAACGGAGCAATGATGTTTCCTGTTCCAAGGCGAATAGTCGTGGTCTTTGCGGCTAAGTAAGCAAGATTAATGAATGGGTTTGGTGCCACGGTGTATTCCATGCCGTGATGTTCACCAATCCAAATAGTTTCCATACCACCGACTTCGGCCATCAAAGTGAATTCGGTTAACTCATCAAGCAGCTGCTTATGGGAAACCGATTCGTCGTAACGTTCGATGTGGGCGAACAATGAAAACTTCATACTCATATCCTCTTGGTTCCAGGCTCTACTTATTGGACGATTGAAAAAAATGTGGTCAAGGACTCACTAACCAGCGCTGGGGCAGTCAGCGTCATCATGTGGCGGTGACCCTCCAGAACTTGCGCCGTTCCATGTGGTGCCAGAGCGGCCATTGCCTTACTCATTTCTGGCGTGGAGTTCGGGTCACCATCTGCTGTGAAAAATAGGGCAGGCGCCACAAGGCTTGCCAGTCGATCGATGTGGACGCGATCTGAATTAGCAAATACCGCATAGGCCTTGGCATATCCCAGGGGATTAACTCCTAGGAGCAAATTCTTAGCTAAGTTTTCGGCTGCTTGAAACTCATGATCGCCGGAATCCCCAAACCACCGTTGCAAGGTATCCGTCAGATTCACTGTGACTTCGCCTGCAGCCAAATCAGCTGATCGCTTTTTCACAGATTCACTTTGTGCTGACGTGCGGTTAAACACAACGTTAAGGGCGCAAATCCCCAAACAAATTTCTGGATGTGCTAAGGCAAAGTCAATTGCAATCAAGCCACCCATTGAATGTCCTGCGATAAGTGCTGAACTAATTTCCAGCTCAGCTAACAAGGCAACAAGTTGCTCTGTGTAGTCGCTTAGGGCTAACTCACCATCCGGTAAGTCGCTGTCGCCATGACCCCACATGTCGTAAATCAAAACATTAAAATTTTCGCGCATTAGATTTACTTCGGGTGCCCACACCGATTTGTTCATGCCAACACCATGTAGCAGAACTAAGGTCGGGCCAGTACCGCAACGACTCCAGGCAGTACCAGCAGAAGTCTTGCCAGAAGTTAATGAATCAGGAAGCGTAAAACTAACTGGCATTACTTCCTAGATCTTTAAGGTCTTGGTAGCGATCACCAATGCGGTGATGCGGACGTCCACCGATGGATGCGCCCAGTGCCACAACAATTTCATCAGGCGACGGCGCGTCATTTATCGAAAACTGAATCGTTAAGTAATGCGAGCGCATACCTTCGTCAGCTTTATGCATAAGCGGAATAGAGATCGGACAGTTTGGCCCACCGCGCACGTTGGTGAAGGAAAGATAGCTGGTAGCGCCAACGGCAGTACGGTAATGATTTCCAAAGCGAAGTGTGTGAATCAGTGCTGAAGCATGCTCAACTTCACCAGAAGTACCAACGACTGCCGCTTTTCCGTAACCTTCTACAGCTTCGCCCGAACCGGTCATTTCCAAAATCGATGCGGTCAGGATTTCACCAAGTTGGGGGGCCAAATCATGAATCTCTGGCTTCAGGTCTTCCACGAATCCGCGTCCAGCCCATGGGTTTGTTATTACAGCAGCAGCTGCAAACATGCGAAGCGGAGTGGCAGCAGCTTTGCCACCTTCAATCCGAGTTTCTTCGGTGTATGTGACAAGTTTACGAATCTGAACCGGTGCCATTTTCAGTTTCCTCCAGGGAATGCCGAGTTATATCTTTAATCCTATTGCCAGAGAGTTTTGATCAAACCATCGATTGCAGATTCCAGCAGGTCCTTCACGTGCTCGTAGGCAGCATCTTCTTGGGAATAAGGATCTGGCACAGATTGACCTGGCTCAATCCCAAAATCAAAATCTCGCATCATGAAGACTTTTCGAGCCAGTAAATCGTCGTTATTCAAGGCAATAACGTTGGCATGATTTTCTGAATCCATAGTCAGAATTAAGTCGATGCGCTCTAGATCCAAATGCGTAAACTGACTGGCCCGATGCGAGTATTCATAACCTGCTCGCTCCCAAGTTTGCTTTGACTGTGGGTGTGGACCTTGACCGATGTGCCAAGAAGAAGTCCCACCGCTTTCAACGATTGCTCGCGGACCAGTGAAGTTTTTTGTTCGATTGCTAAAGATCGCGGCAGCCATAGGAGAGCGACAAATGTTGCCAAGGCAAACGAATGAAATTGAAATCTCATCATGGCCTTTTAGTTCCGATAAATAGGCAAGGTCCACGAAGCGTTACTTCTTAGTTGCCTTTATTGACGCTGTTGCCATGTCAACAAGAAGTTTGGTATCAACTTTCCAATCAACGGGAACCTTGATGGTCTTCTTATTCACTTCGTAATCCTTAAGTTTTGGCAAAAACTTTTCAATCACGCCCTCACCCCATGGCGCAATCAAGAGGTGTTTCGTTGCCACGGAAACACCAAAGACGTATTCTCCATCAACTTTCAGCATTGGCTGATTCCAGGCAATCACAACTTCACCTTTGGGGAACTTGGCTTTCAAAGTTTTAAAGATCGCTTTGATCGTTTTTTGTTTGGTGGCATCTAGCGGAGCTAGGAAATCTTCTAAAGTATTGAATCGCTTTGAGGTTGTATTTCCTTTTGAGAAAAGCACTAGGGCATTTGCATGTGCCTGACTAAAGCCATGATTCTCACGGAGGTATGCAATTTGTTCTGGGTATTTCAATTCTTTGATTAACTTCATCTGATCGTGCCAATAAGTCATTGGCAATCCGTGCTTCTTTTCGATAGCCGGGAAAAATGATGCCCGATCCGGGTTAGTTGCCATAGCGCCAACGATAACATCT
>CANLIF010000080.1 GCA_947491175.1 Actinomycetota bacterium | reverse complement strand
TGAGCTTGAGCGTCGAAATCGTTCTCACCTACTATCGAACCGTCGGCTCCTAGTGCAGCCTGTCCTGAAACGTAGACAACTCCGTTGTGAATAGTTGCTTGTGAATAATGAAATGGACTGTCCCATGAAAATGGGCTGTCAATACCTGAGTGAGTCATGAATCCTCCAAAAGATTTCAGACAAGATTCGCACGTCATGGCGAAAAATTCAGGTGATTGCGGTAAAACCCTAGTCGGAAGTGTTAGGCGCCGAGCCAGGTACTGGTCCGCTTTGCTCAAGTGCTCTGAGATTGGCAATGCGATCTTCGATTGCTGGGTGAGTAGCAAATAGTTTAGAGGTGAGTTTGTTATCCAGCGGAGATTCGATCCAGAGGTGAGCTACCGCATTTGATTTCTGGTGCACCACGGTGCTGTCGGCAGCCAGAGTTTCTAAAGCCCGCCGCAAACCTGTGGGATTTCGGGTAAAAGCAACTGCAGTGGCATCAGCCAAGGCCTCGCGCTTCCTGGAAATCGCAGCTTTAAGCAGTACTGCGGCTATCGGCGCTAGCAATGCAGCAATCAACGCGGCTATCAACACCAGCGGGTTCGATCCCCCGTTGTTATCTCGTCGGCCCCCACCAAACATGGTGATTCGCAATAGGAAATCGCTCATTAAAGCAATCGCACCTGCAGTTGTGGCCGCCACAGCAGAAACCAACGTGTCTCGATTGGCAACGTGCGCCAACTCGTGCGCTGCGACACCCTGCAGTTGCTCCCGGTCCATAACCCGCAAAATGCCGGTTGTAAATGCAATTACAGCGTGCTCAGGATCTCTACCGGTGGCGAATGCATTAGGTGCATCATCTTCTACGATTGCCACTTTTGGCATTGGCAGGCCTGAGGCGATGGTGATCTCATTAACCAAATTGAATAATTGGGGCGCAGTGTCATGATCAATCACTTTGGCACCAGTCATACTTAATACGATTTTGTCAGATGAGTAATAAGAACCCCAAACACCAACCATCGATATTCCAACGACAATGGGTATGACGCCAATGCTCGTATAACCCAGATAAAGTGCAAAAGCGTAAAAGACAAACGCAGTCAGACTTCCCATTACTCCTAAAAGTAGGAAAGTTTTGCGCTGATTACTTTTTTGCTGCGCTCTGAAGTTAGACAAGAAATTCCTTCACCTTGAAAGACGTGCGTTAAATTAGTTAAACGAAACGTTAGGAACGACTCGCTTGGTTGGATCATCAACCACATAGAAATCGCGCTCAACAACTTTGGCAGTCCCAGCGAAAAACTTGCCAGGGAGTGAAACAATCGATTCGTTCAAAGAGCGAACCGTGTCGTTGTAATACTGGCGTGCAAAGCCCACCTTGTTTTCCGTCCCGGACAATTCCTCTTGTAGTGACAAGAAGTTTGCGGAAGCTTTCAAGTCTGGGTAAGCCTCGGCAACTGCCAACAGGCCACGTAATGCTTGGGTAAGCATGCCGTCTGCTTCGGCGACTGCTGCAACTCCTTGAGCCGCAGTTGCTTGCGCGCGAGCCTGGACTACTTTTTCAAATGTCTCTTTTTCATGTGAGGCATATCCCTTAACAGTTTCAATCAGATTAGGAATCAAATCCCCACGTCGCTGCAATTGAACTTCGATTTGGGCAAACCCTTCATCAACAGCAACATTAAGTTTTACCAACTTGTTGTATTGAATAATGCCGACAACAAGTACAAGCGCTAATAGGCCAAGAATTACATAAACAGCAGTCATGACTACAGACTACCCCTTCACGTAAGAAACAAACCAGTAAACAGATGAAATTTTGAGGTTTTACTCAACCCCAGACCTCTAAACCAGGCTGGCTCGATGTTCCTCGTCATGAGTCAATATCTGAATGATTAAGCCAGCAATATCTATGGTTCCAAACGTTTCATGTTTTGCAGTAGCACCCCATTGCTCTGGCGTTAAGTCTTTAACTGCCGAAAGCAAATGCGTCCGCGCAGACATGGCAAGTGCGCAAGCATCCTCCAAGGCCACTTCCGCAAATCGCTCAAGAGTGGCTGCCGCATCCGGTTCCCACCACGCAAAGGCTGGGAGTTCGTCACTAGCGCCCAGAGATTGACACATTTGAACAATTCGGGGAATCCAAACTTGTTCATCGACCTGGGAAACATGACCAAGGACAACTTGCGCTGGCCATTCCCCTGGGATTTCTAAGTGACTGTGTGTCTCCGCTGCGGTCTGTGCTGATTGAATCATGCGATCGATTGACATAACTAACTCAGCCATAAGCACGGCGGGCGGATTAGACATACGGCAATTGTGCCTTACTGAAGGGGAAATTTTCTATTTTGGCAGGACGGTTTTTGCACATTCTGGCTTACTTAGGATATCTATAAACACTTGTTTTTCCGAGCTAGTCACGTAAAGTTCCCATTTTGCCTTGACGGCCACTTGCGTTGCTATGAAATCGCATCGGCCAGGCTTGTACGGCGGCAGCCACGATGCTGCGTTCGAATCGCTCTTTTGTTGATTCAGGGATGCGATCGTCACTCGTAAATTCAGCGGATCATTAGCAAATTCAACGCGCATTTGATCGTTCCATAAATCAGCACCCATTTGCCACGCATTCTTCAGCGCGACCATGTGGTCGATCTGGGCCCCACTTGGCGCTTCATTGAATGTGTAACTTTCGTTCGAATAAGGATCCGTCCAAGTGCCACCAATCACTTTGCAGTCTCCTGTCCCCGCTTTGAAAACAGACGTTGTGAAATCACGCTGCAAGATGTCATTTCGAGTGTCACAACCATTTCGATCCACATCTTTCCAAGCGGAGCCAAACGCATCACGACTGTAATTGGTGTCTGCAGCCCTGCCTCTGACGGTAAGTCCTTGGGCAACAACAAGCGCACTAGAGAGCTGAGCAGTCGATGCTGTCTTTGATGGACTGACCTCTGGCGTAGGTTGTGATGAGCTCGACGAGGTCGGTGTTGTAGTTGGAGATGCGGTTGGAGTATTAGAAGGCTGCACGTTAGGCGAAGTGACAATGGATTCCGTCGGTGTTGGGTTGTCAGAACCACCACATGAACTAAACACCCAAGCAATAGCAACCAGGGTAAGAAGCGGATAATATTTTTTCACCAGTTGATCATCTGTTTCTGGTTGGCCACAAGAGTCTCATTGACTCTAGAAAACGGCTTTGATCCTAAGAAGCCTCGACTGGCACTTAACGGACTGGGATGTGCAGACTCAACAATTGACTCAACATCAAACATTTGCGCAAATTGCTTAGCGTGATTTCCCCAAAGTACTGCGACTACCTTTGGGTTCACCTCAACGACGTGTCTCAAGATAGTTTGCACAATTTTTTCCCATGGCCAAGTTACGTGCCCAGCTCGGATCCCGGACTCAGTTGTCAATGAAGTGTTTAGTAAAAGCACGCCCTGATCGACCCAAGTCTGTAGCGAGCAGTCTGCAACTGATGCTCTACCAATGTCAGATTCAACTTCTTTAAAGACATTACGAAGAGATCCGGGAAGCGGTTTCGTACCCTCAGGAACTGCAAACGCCAATCCGATTGCGTAATTTGGCGTTGGATATGGATCTTGCCCAAGTATCACTACCGAGATGTCACTTGGAACGATGGTCAAGGCAGTAAAAATTTTTTCGATAGCGGGGACCACGCGAATGCCGGACTGCTCTGCAATTGCTAACAATCGCGAAATCTCATCAACTTCAGACTTACATAACGACAAACAAGCCTGCCAAGCAGGCGGAATTGCATCCCACAAAGTCGTAGTCATCCGACTAGACCAAACTAGGAACCCATTCGCCGGCTTGAGTGACTAGCGCCCGCAATGTTTCAACTCCAGCCGGCTCTAGTTCTACCAGCGGACCTCTAGTTGATGTGCATGGAACGCCAAGAAGGCCCATCAATGCCTTTGTCTTGGCAATGTAACGACCAGATTCGATATGTTCTAACAACGGAAGCACGGCTGCATGTGCTTTCGCTCTAGTTCTTGGATCCAGGATTCCAAAGTGGGCCTTGGGTAGCGCGTTTGCCATTCCACCGATCCAACTTGTTGCACCTGCATTGAAAAATAATGGACTGTCTGCATCTGCGCCGCAAACTATTTCTATCCGGCCAGCGAAACGTTCACTTAGCATGGGAATTCGAGTTAAGTCCCCCGAGGCTTCCTTAATACCGATCACTAATGGATTGTCTGCTAGCAAGTCAAGAGACTCTTGATCGAATGGCACGCCAGTGCGTGCCGGGTAGTCATAAAGCACAGTCGGCAAATTCGCAGCAGCCACAACAAGAGTTACGTGCTTTGCAAGTTCAGTTGGTGTGGGCAAAACGTATGCCGGCGCAGCGACCATCAGTCCATCGCATTTAAGTTCAAGCGCTAGCTGTGCCTGCTTGATAGCTTCTTTGGTCGACATGCCGCCGACACCTGCTAGTACGGGAACGCGTCCATGAACTTGCTTTACGATCGTATCAATCACAGTCTGACGCTCATCGAAATTCAAGGCATAAGCTTCACCGGTTGTGCCGGCTGCGACAATTCCAGATATACCATTGGCGATCATGACTTCGGTGATATGCGCGATGGACTTGGTATCAACCACGCCATTGCTATCAAAGGGTGTTACTAACGGAACGTGAACGCCACGCAGATCCATGATCTCTCTCCTTGCTTGTACTCTTAAATATGCCTTCCCCAATCTATCCGCAACCTGACAAGGTTTTGGAACACCCACACATTCGGACGTTTCACGCCCGTCAGGGTCGGATGTCTGCGCGGCGGGAGTTCGCCTTGAATGAGTTACTACCTAAATTCGAGATATCCCGCTCCGATAGCCCATTAGATCTGGCGGAAGACCTCGATTTGTCTACCGTCATCGTGGACTTCGGTTCTGGCATGGGGTTACACACCCTCGAACTAGCTACTAGGAATCCCGAAGTTGGAGTTCTGGCGATTGATGTGCACACTGTTGGTTTACTCGCGATCGTTGAGACTGCAACCGAACAGAGCTTGACCAACATTAGAACTCACCATGGTGATGGCATTGATGTGTTCATAGATTGGCTGAAGCCATCTACAATCGATGAAGTTCACATTCTTTTCCCTGACCCTTGGCCTAAGGCTCGTCAACACAAACGTCGCCTGATCAATCAGCAATTTCTCACATTGGTTTTCGCTCTACTTAAACCAGATGGCCGCATCATATTTGCCACCGATAATGATGAATATTTCGAGTCAGCCACAGCAGTATTTAGTGAATTCAAAAGATTCGATGTCAGGTTTGATGATTGGGATGTGCCAATGACGACTTACCACTTGCGTGCCTTGAGCCTTAGTCACAACATATCGCAATTGAGCGCCCGCAAGATTTAACTAGAAGCCAAGACACCTTCGATGGCATCCAAAATATCTATCCAGTTAGATGCGAATCCCGGATGTAAATCCAATTCCGAAACTTTGGCAAACTCAATCCATTCAGCCAACTCGGCTTCTTCATTAACTTGGAATTCAACTTCTTTAGAAGTGATCGCGATTACAGTGTGGTAACTCCAGTCAGCGTGATCAGCCCACATATTGTCATGAACTACTTCAACCAAATTTGGAGATATCGATAATTCCTCAGACATCTCGCGGAGCGCAGACTCAATTGGTGTTTCATGCGAATCTCGCGCACCACCTGGTATCCCCCACACGCGACCACCATGAGTCCACTCGGCTCGCAACTGCATCAGTATCGAACGCGAATCTGGATCGAG
>CANLIF010000079.1 GCA_947491175.1 Actinomycetota bacterium | reverse complement strand
GTGATTGCAAACGGTGTCATGTTAATCAACGGATCAGCAACAGTCTTCAGTCTGGCTGTAATTGCACTTATCAGTGGTTCATTAAATGCATTATGGTGGCCAGCATTTGCGGGATTGGTTCCCGAAATTGTGGCTGAAGAAGATTTGCAGTCCGCTAACTCAGTTGTTGCCTTAGGTTCCAACGGCGCAAACATTGCCGGAACCGTTGCTGGCGGAATTATTGTCGCTGGAATTGGTGCGGGCCCGGCGATGGTTTTGGATGGTGTCAGTTTCTTAATTGCAGGCCTACTAGTTTTCACACTTCGTAAATATGGAAAGACTCGAGTTCAGACTGAGCACTCACCAACTGTTTACGCTGATTTAGTACATGGCTGGAAAGAATTTTCGAGTAGAAGTTGGGTTGTCGCTGTTGTCGCGGGCTATTCAATCATTGCGATGATTTTTGAAAGTGTTTTTGCAGTAGTTGGTCCGGTTCATGCTGAGCAGGAACTTGGTGGACCAAAACCTTGGTCTTGGATTTTGGCAGCCCTGTCAGCTGGAATGGTTGCGGGAGTTTTGGTTTCCTTGAAAGTACGACCAAAGTACCCATTAGTAATCGGGCTTGGCGCACAAGTTGCAGTCGCAGGTTGGATTTTAACAATGGGTGTGACTAACTGGATTCCACTAATAATGATTAGCGCTTTCTTTGCGGGGATCGCATTTGATTTCTTTTACGTCCTTTGGCAAACCGCAATGCAAAGCAACATTCCACGTGAGTCACTTTCCAGAGTTACTTCGTATGACGCATTTGGATCCTTGGCATTAGCTCCGCTTGGATTGATTGTGGCTGGTCCAATAACTGAAAAATTTGGCTCTTCAACAACTCTGATTGGCATGGGTCTGATTTTTATAGTGGTTTTGGCAGCAATACTTTCGGTCCCTGCAGTTCGAAATCTGGAGGGTAAAACTGTAGAACTGCCCGAAAACCAGCCAGAAACCCTGAATTCCTAGTTTTTGTCCCAAAAAAACCCACGAAATGGTGGCTTGTGCCTCAACCTACGGTTGCGTAGGTTACGCTAGCGTAGGTTACGTTACCGTAGCCAACGAGAGGTTTTGGAGACTTCATGAACAACCTGGGCTTGCCACCGATTATTCAAGGTGGCATGGGAGCGGCTGTATCTTCTTGGTACTTAGCGCGCACTGTTGCAAATGAGGGGCAACTCGGTGTCGTCTCAGGTACTGCTTTAGAAACTGTCGTAACTCGTCGCCTGCAAAATGGTGATGAAGGTGGGCACATGCAAGAAGCTCTTGCTCACTTTCCGTATCCAGAAGTTGCCGAAGAAATTTTGGCTAAGTTTTACAAACCAGAAGGTCGACAAGGTAAGCCATTTCGTCCGATGCGTCGTCTGAGTTTGGATGCACACAAAGAACATGATCAACTTGCAGTTGCATCAAACTTCGTAGAAGTTTGGCTTGCCAAGCAATCAGGAAACGGAAAAGTTGGAATCAACTTTTTAGAAAAACTCCAGACTGCAACGCCAGCTGCGCTTTACGGTGCGATGTTGGCTGGTGTCGATGCAATCTTGATGGGTGCGGGAATTCCTCGCGAAATTCCAAAACTTATGACGGACTTCTCGCAAGGTAAGTCTGGCCATTTGAGTATTGATTCTGATCGCCCAGCCGGAATGGCTGCTCCAATTTTGGAGTTCAATCCACTTGAGTCATTTGGTAAAGCACCAGAACTTCCTCGCCCAGCATTCTTAGCAATTGTTACTGCCGAGGTTCTTGCTGCTTACTTAGCGCGCGATGAAGTAACTCGACCAGACGGATTCGTTGTCGAGCACTTCATGGCTGGTGGGCACAACGCGCCACCTCGCAAGCTACAAGATACCGAGACGGGTTACGGTCCAAAAGACGAAGCAAATATCCCAAAGGTTGCCGATGTTGGTTTGCCATTTTGGCTAGCCGGCGGTCGCGCCACACCTGATTCAGTTGCCGAAGCAGTTGCATTTGGCGCTGAAGGCGTTCAGGTTGGTTCGCTGTTTGCATTAAGTAATGAGTCAGGTTTGTTGCCTGAATACCGTGAGCAAATGTTGCAAGCGGCGCGCGAAGGAAATTTGCGCGTTCGCACGGATCACCGGGCATCACCAACTGGCTTCCCGTTTAAGGTTGTTGACCTGCCAGGCACAGTTGGCGATGCGGAAGTTTACAAAGCTCGACCACGACTTTGCGATCTTGGTTATTTACGTTCTAGCCACATTGATGAAGCAGGCAAAGTCAGTTACCGATGTGCTGCCGAGCCAGACAGTCCTTACTTGAAAAAGGGTGGCGATGAAGCTGACCTCGAAGCACGTATTTGTTTGTGTAACGGGCTAGTTGCTGCAGTTGGACTTGGTCAAGAGCGTCCAGATGGTTACAAGGAAGCTCCGCTACTTACATTAGGTGCGACCACAAGTGACGTCGAAGGAATGTTGAAAGAGTTCCCAACTGGTTGGAGCGCAGTCGATGTGGTTAATCGTCTTAAGTCTGGGCTTCCAGCGGTAGCGAACGTTTAGTTTTAGTGAGCAGTTTTCGCGCGAGCGATTGAAGCAAGCACTTCGGCTTCGGCTTCGGCGCGATCACCCCAAGTTGCGCCTTCAACTGACTTACCTGGTTCAAGGTCTTTGTAAGTTTCAAAGAAGTGTTGAATTTCAAGGCGTTCGAACTCTGGCATGTCACCAATGTCTTGCAAACTCAATTTGCGTGGGTCATGGGCTGGAACACACATGATCTTGTCGTCTTCGCCAGCTTCGTCGCTCATACGGAACATTGCGATTGCGCGGCATCGGATTAGCACACCCGGAAAAGTAGGTTCTTCAATCAGCACGAGTGCATCTAATGGATCTCCATCTTGGCCCAGAGTGCCTTCGATGTAGCCATAGTCGCGGGGGTAACGAGTTGCAGTGAAAAGCATGCGGTCCAGGCGTAAGCGGCCGGTTTCATGATCAACTTCATACTTATTGCGGCTGCCACCAGGAATCTCTACTAGTACGTCAAACTCAAGTGTCATGATGTCCCGCCAGTTCTAGATTTCCGCTTTACCGTCTATGACGATATTGCCTTTAACGATATTGCCTTTAACGATACTGACATTCTAGGCCCAAGTTAATTGCGTAGAGTCAGAGCATGATCAACCTGGAACTTCGACAAGGCCTCACTGCAAATCTTGCGGACTTAGAAGCAGGCGATCTGGTGTTTGTTGGTTGCAGCGGTGGTGCCGACAGTTTGGCTCTGGTGAAATGTGCAGTTCACGTTGGTAAAGAAAAAACCATCGCAGTCGGTGCCATTGTCATCGACCATCAGATTCAAGCGGACTCGGCAAAAACTGCGCAAGCTGCCGCCGAAGCTGCAAGAAAACTTGGCGCCGACCCTGTTTTGATCGTAAATGTTGAAGTGGCATCTGGCGCTGGTTCAGGTGGCATGGAAGCAGCAGCCCGCAACGCTCGTCGCACTGCTTTTAGCAATGTGGTTAATGAACACAAAGCCAAGGCCGTTTTATTGGGTCACACTCTGGAAGATCAAGCCGAAACCGTGCTACTCGGTTTAGCGCGCGGCTCAGGTGCGCGCTCACTTTCGGGAATGCGCGCGATCGAAGGGATTTATCGTCGGCCATTCTTAGCGATCGATCGTGCAATCGTTCGAGCTGAAGTCAGCGACCTAGAAGTTTTTGAAGATCCCCACAACAGCGACACAAAGTTTTCGCGAGTTCGGGTTCGAAGCACAATTCTTCCGATGCTAGAAACTGAACTTGGCCCCGGCGTGACTCAGGCTTTGGTGCGAAGTGCAGATTTATTGCGCGATGATGCAGATGCCCTCGATGCCTTGGCAAGATTTGAAATCACGCGAGTGAGTGATGATGTGAATTTAATTGGCGCATTGCCAAGAGCCATTCGATCCCGAGTTATCCGCCAACTCGCGATCTCGAATGGTTGCCCAATCAATGACTTAACCAGGGATCACGTGTTAGCAATTGATGCTTTGATCACAAACTGGCATGGGCAGGGCGCGCTGAATTTGCCAGGCGGTGTCAATGTTGAAAGACGACATGAAAGACTTACGTTCTATCGACCTTAGAAATCTAGGAGTAATGCGTGGACGCAGCACAAATTGGGAATGAATTAACGAGCATTGTTTTAACGACTGAACAAATTGATACTCGAATTCGTGAGATTGCTGCTGAGATTGATAAAGATTACGCGGGTGCCGAGAAGCCAGTACTGATGGTTGGTGTTCTTAAGGGCGCAGTCATGGTGATGGCTGATTTAGCTCGTGCGGTTTCGATTCCGGTGGAGTTTGATTTCATGGCGGTCTCGTCATATGGCTCAGGTACCAAGTCCAGTGGTGTGGTTCGCATCATTAAAGATTTAGATATCGATTTAGCTGGCCGAGATGTGCTAATCGTGGAAGATATTTTGGACTCAGGCTTAACGCTTTCTTGGTTGATTAAGAATCTAAAGTCGCGCCATCCAAAATCCATTGAAGTTATGACCATGATGCGTAAGCCAGATGCCATCAAGATTGAAGTTCCGGCAAAGTACATCGGCTTTGACATT
Source organism: Actinomycetota bacterium (assembly GCA_947491175.1). Classification (GTDB taxonomy): domain Bacteria; phylum Actinomycetota; class Actinomycetes; order S36-B12; family UBA5976; genus UBA5976. The sequence continues at coordinate 1,484 of CANLIF010000079.1, read as the reverse complement.
CCAAACGAATTCGTTGTTGGCTTTGGACTTGACTATGCCGAGAAGTATCGCAACTTACGTGAAGTTGGAATTTTAGCTCCACACGTTTACGGCGGAGAATAATTCGCGCTTAACGAAAAAGACCCCTCACGCACCCGTTAGAGCCCGCTTATCCTTGCTGCCTTCCGGCCCTGGGGAGGTTCACAGGTTAACGCCACGCGAGGGGCTGTCACCAATTCTAGTTAGATAATTACTCGGTCGATTTCGCTTTTAAGTCAGCGTTGGAGTACGTATCTTGCAAGCGGTTATAGAACGAATCAAACCAACCTTGGGCCTCAAGCCCAGTACGATTTCGGTAATTCAAACCACCTGGGGTTTCATGTTCTACAGGTAAGTGCAACAGCTCGGCATCAGTTGCAGCCTGGCCTTCAATAGCCAGACCTTCTAGCAAAGAACGAACGTATCTTGATGACGTGTCGTGATCAATGCCTGAGTCTTCAGTCCATTTGATAACTGTGTTTTGCAAGGTGAAGTAACTCGACATAACTGCTGAGGTAACACTCAGAATTCGAATCTTGGTCTCGTCCTCGAGGATAATAATGTCTCCGAGACCAGCAAACTCGCGCATAACATCTGGCTGCGATGGACAAATTACAAGTGGTCCCTTGTGATGCACAATTGCGGGCAACGGAATCAGCTGACTCACCGTGGTTGCTGGTGCTGTTAGTTTTGCAATTCCACTTGGGGGAGTGCCGGCAATAAAGCTGGCAATGATCTGATCTTCTCGGAAAGTTAGTTCAGCTAGAGCTTCATCGACTTGGTTTGGCAGCATACTGATGACAACCATATCGCTGGCATCAATAACTGCCTGATTGGAATCTAGTCGGACGCAGTGCTGATACTTAGCTGCAAGTTCGGTGGAGCGTTTTTCGCCACGAGGCGAAAGGTAGACAGTCTCTTGCTTGCCACCGCGAGAAGCCATGGCTTCAATTACCGCGGTAGATACTGCACCGACACCTAAAAATCCAATTTTCATAGTTGATTCTCTCGTATTTCTAGGTCGAGTTTGTACGCTCTAAATGGCCCACAACAAAACTGTGCAATTAGCGCTGATGCACCAATTGCAGGTAATCTCGTCAACGGAGGATTCGCCTAGTGGCCTATGGCGCTCGCTTGGAAAGCGAGTTGGGTGAAAGCCCTCAGGGGTTCAAATCCCCTATCCTCCGCCATAAGAAAAGAACACCCTTTCGGGTGTTCTTTTCTTATTCTCGAGGTATCCGGATTTGGGAGGAGCTTGCGCCAGCAAGCGACGGTTCCCCTATCCTCCGCTGTAAAACGAAGCGCCCCGAAAGGGGCGTTTTGTCTTTACAGCGATGATGCTGTGATTTGAGGAGGAGAGGCTTTGCCTCGACAGAGCCCCCTATCCTCCGCTGTAAAACGAAGCGCCCCGAAAGGGGCGTTTTGTCTTTGTATGGCCTGCAAGGAATTTGGCACAGAGCAAACTT
>CANLIF010000078.1 GCA_947491175.1 Actinomycetota bacterium | reverse complement strand
TTCATGGGACAGTCCATTTCATTATTCACAAGCAACTATTCACAACGGAGTTGTCTACGTTTCAGGACAGGCTGCACTAGGAGCCGACGGTTCGATAGTAGGTGAGAACGATTTCGACGCTCAAGCTCATCAGGTTTTTGCAAACCTAAAAACTGTGCTTGCGGCCGCAGGAAGCGACCTGTCAAAAGTATTCAAGGTGAACATCTACATGACTGACATGAGTCATTTTCCAATGATTATTGAGTGCCGGGAAAAGTACTTCACCAAGCCTTATCCGGCTGACACAACAGTTGAGGTAACTGCATTAGCAATCCCAGGACTGCTACTTGAAATTGACGTTATAGCTGCTACTGATTAGCTCACTAGCCGGCTAAGTCTTCATCGGAAGTGCTTGGCTTGGTGGCACTAGTTGCAATAGCGCAACTTTCGCACAGCAAAAAGGGAACCCTGCCTCGGATGTTGTGCCGATCGTAGAAGTGCTTTGCAGGTGCTGCGCAGTCATCGCAGGTTCCGATCACCTTGGTGTGGTCTGAAAAGTCCATGCTCATTCGGTTGTCGAAAATGTATAGCGAGCCGTCCCATAGTCCATCATCACCAAACTGCTCGCCATAGCGCACGATGCCGCCTTGGATTTGGTAGACCTCCTCAAACCCTCGACTCTTCATGACTGCTGACAACACTTCGCACCGCACGCCTCCAGTGCAATAAGCGACAATTGGTCTGTTCTTCAGGTAATCGAATTTTCCGGTTTCAAATTCGGCAATAAAGTCGCGGGTAGTTTCAACATCAGGAACAATCGCGTTACGGAACTTTCCAACTCGGGCTTCGTAAGCATTACGCGCATCGAAAAAAACTACCTCATCACCACGTGCTTCGACCAATTCATACACTTCTCTAGGTGATAGGTGAGTGCCACCACCAACGACTCCGTCCAGCGTGACCGATAGCTCATCAGCTGCGCCAAAGGAGACGATTTCATCTCGTACTTTAACGACCAATTTCGGAAAATCATTCCCAGTTCCAGTCGACCATTTGAAATCTATTTTGCCAAAGCCGGGAAATTCCCGAGTCTTACGGACATATTTCTTTAGTCTCCTCATGCTGCCACCCAATGTGCCATTAATGCCATGTTGGGAGATGATGATGCGTCCCGTTAGATCCAGATTCTCGCAAAGATCGCGTTGCCAAAGGCGTATGGCGACTGGATCAGAGACTGGGGCAAACCCATAAAACAGGATGACTTTCTGGAGTGTCACAGGTGCACCTCGATTGCATCTATTTCCGCGCCGAATCGCAGCTTTATGTGTCCGAGGGGGGACTTGAACCCCCATCCCGTGAAGGGACTAACACCTCAAGCTAGCGCGTCTGCCAATTCCGCCACTCGGACCGGTGTGCTGGGCGTGCCCAGCCCCGTAAGAATACCTGCAAACCTGTTATTGACTCAAGTGCCCCCGTTGCATGCTATTTCTTTGCCAGATGCGCCAGACTATAGGCATGTCAATTGAGCCACTTGCAGATGTAGATTCCGAAGTCGTTGAGATAGTTCGCGACCTAATTCAAATTGATACTTCCAACTACGGCGACGGCAGCGGACCCGGTGAGGCAGTTGCGGCGGAGTACGTGGAAGCCAAGCTTAAAGAGGTCGGTATCGAATGTGAGCGCTACGAAACCACCAGTGGCAAGCGACAAGGTGTCAACGCTCGAATCGAAGGTAAGGATTCGAGTAAGCCTGCATTGCTGATTCATGGACACCTCGATGTGGTTCCCGCTGAAGCTAAGGACTGGACTTATCATCCGTTTGCAGCCGAGGTACATGACGGGATGATCTGGGGTCGTGGCGCAGTCGACATGAAAGATGGCGATGGCATGATCCTTGCAATGGCTCGTTCCTGGGCGCGCAATGGAATTCAACCTGATCGCACAATTGTTCTTGATTGGCTGCCAGATGAGGAAGCGGGCAGTGAGCATGGTTCTGGTTGGTTAGTTGAGAATCGTCCAGAACTTTACCGTGGCGTAACTCAAGCAGTGGGCGAAGTTGGTGGCTTCTCATTGACGCTACGCAATGACGTTCGGTTGTATTTGGTTCAGACTGCGGAAAAAGGTATCCGCTGGATGAAGTTGAAGGCCGAAGGAACTGCAGGTCATGGATCATTTCTCAACAATGACAATGCCGTCACCAAGTTGGCTGAGGCAGTAGCCGCGGTCGGAAATCATAAGTTTGACCTTGCGCTGACTCCGACCGTTCGAGATTTCATTAAAGCTGTTTCAGATGCTCTTGGAATGGAGTTGAGCGCAGATGATCCTGAAGAACTTTTGGCTCAACTTGGACCGATTGCTCGAATTATTGGTGCGACGCTTTCCAATACCGCTAATCCGACAATGTTTAATGCCGGTTACAAACACAATGTGATCCCAGGAGCAGCCGAAGCGATGATCGATGGCAGATTCTTACCTGGCTATGAAGATGAGCTCATTAAAGATATTGAAAATCTCTTGCCACCAGGCGTCGTGTTGGAAGACGTTGTGAACGGAATCGCATTAGAGGCTCCATTCGAAGGTCCGCTGATCGATGCCATGGGCGCCGCAATTCGCGCTGAGGATCCATTTGGAACACCAGTTCCTTACACCGTAAGTGGTGGCACGGACGCAAAAGCTTTCAGCACACTTGGTATCACTTGTTATGGATTTTTGCCACTGCTGCTTCCACCTGAATTGGATTTCAGTGCCATGTTCCACGGTGTCGATGAACGCGTTCCAACAACCGGTTTGGAATTTGGTGCCAGAGTCATGGATAGGTTCGTGCGCAGTCTATAAATCTAGTTATCCAGTTCGTTGTAAATGGTAGATCTTTCTGCGAAGTCGAACGTAGCGACTGCCGTCTTGGTGGACCCGAACTCGTTCTAGTTCCCAGCGTTCGATTTCCGCCATGTTGGTTAAATATGACCTAACGTCCGAGCGTTTGGTATCTCGGTGGAAGTTCATCTCGCGAAACTCCCAAACGGCGCTCATTGGTTCCAACCAAAATCTGGGTAACCGCGTTCGATTGCTGACACTTCATTGAGCGCCTCGTGTATTTCATCTGGCAACTGTGCGGAAATGGAATTAAGAACAACACGGAGTTGGGCTGCGGTGCGAGCACCAACCACTGCGCTGGCTACTTGCGGCTTAGCACTTACCCAAGCCAATGCCACATCTATCGGAGTTAGCCCAAGTCCCTCGGCTGCAGTGCACACCGCATCCACGATGGCTTTGGAGCGATCATTTAAGTACGGCGTGATGAAGGCAGAAAAGTGCGATGTAGCTGCCCTGGAATCAGCAGGAGTGCCATGTCGGTACTTACCAGTTAGTACGCCTCGACCTAGGGGAGACCACGCCATCACGCCAACCCCAAGATCAACAGCGGCTGGAATGACCTCACGCTCGATCCCGCGTTGCAGTAATGAATATTCCATCTGCGCACTTATGACAGGAAAGTCTGAACCAAGAGCCGTGCTGGTTAATTGCCACCCTGAGTAGTTAGAAACTCCGAGGTAGCGAACTTTGCCCGAATCGATGGCATGTGCCGCAGCGCTCAGCGTTTCTTCGAGTGGCGTATATGGATCCCAGGCGTGAATATGCCAAACATCAATGTGGGTTCGTCGCAATCGTCTTAATGATGCATCCAAAGCAGTTAGCAAGTGGTTACGACTCGCATCCCGCCTGCGATTAGTACGGACACTTCCGGCTTTACTAGAAATAATTACATCCGAGTTCTCGCGACAGAATTCACCGACAATCTCTTCAGACACTCCATCGCTATAGACATCAGCAGTGTCGATAAATCGGCCGCCTGCTTCGTAATACAGATTGAATTGATCCCGTGCTTCGTGAACATCGGTATCTCGACCCCAAGTCATCGTGCCGAGTGAATATTGCGACACCAGAAGCCCGCTATTGCCCAAAGACCTCAGTTCCATAAGTTCACGCTAGCGTTTGTTTCGTAGAATATATATAAAGTCTTGTTTGTGTCTTGAAATATTTGGGAGAGCGTGTGGACGAGCAACTGTCGTGGCTACAAGCCATAGTGCTCGGCATTTCACAAGGACTTACCGAATTCCTGCCAATTTCGTCAACTGCACACACTTTGGTGGTTTCGAAGTTACTGGGATGGCCAGATCCGGGAGCTGCCTTCACCGCAGTTACCCAGATAGGTACTGAACTTGCCGTAGTTCTATATTTTCGCAACGACATAGTTCGTATCATCAAGGCCTGGTCCGCAAGCCTGGTGAAAACTGAGATGCGATCCAATCCTGATGCAAAGCTGGGCTGGTATGTAATCATCGGAACCATTCCAATTGGAATTGCCGGCTTGGCCTTCAAGTCTTCGATTGAAACCACTGCTCGAAATCTTTGGTTAGTAGCGGGTGCGTTGATCTTCATGGGAGTTCTCTTGGGGGTGGCTGACAGATACGCAAGCCACACAAAGACCGACGCTGATTTGAATCCCAGAAACGCAGTTCTATTTGGACTTGGGCAAGCACTTGCGCTGATTCCAGGTGTCTCGCGAAGCGGCGCAACAATTACCGCTGGTTTGGCAATGGGATTTAGGCGAGATGTAGTGGCTCGGTATTCATTCGTATTAGCCATACCTGCAGTATTCGCTTCTGCGGTATTGACCGCAGGAGACATTTCGTCGGACGGTTTCGTAAATTGGCCAGCGACCATCGTGGCGACCATCGTGGCATTTGTTGTGGGGTATTTTGTGATCGCCAGTTTGATGAAGTATTTACAGACTCGAACCTTCTTGCCATTTGTGATCTACCGAATATCGCTTGGTACTCTTTTGCTGGTTTTGCTCGCTACGGGCGTACTTTCTGCCACCTAGATAGTCGGCTTTTCCCAATAGTCTTTACTTATGGGAACTCTGCTGCTGATCAGACATGGGCGCACTGACGCGAACGCGAACGGCATCTTGGCTGGCCGCACGCCCGGTGTAGTTCTGGATGAGGTTGGGCGGTCGTCAACTGTTGCTCTAGCTGAGCGTCTCAAAGGTGTAAACATCGCACATGTAGTTTCCAGTCCACTGGAGCGAACCCGCGAAACTGCCTCGTTGCTATTTAAGGACAGCTTTGACATTGCACTTGAAAATCGTCTTTTGGAATGCGATTACGGCGATTGGCAAGGCGCAAAGTTAAGTGAACTTGCAGTGCACGAATTGTGGCCAATTGTCCAACAGCGACCAGATGAAATGATCTTTCCAAACGGCGAATCAATGAATGACATGTCGGCGCGAGCAAGTACAGCAGCCAGAGAGTGGGATGCCAAGCTCACCACCGAACATGGTGACAAGGTTGTCTGGGTTGCAGTGAGTCACGGTGACATCATCAAAGCAATCTGCGCTGATGCTATGGGATTGCCGCTACGAAAGTTCCAGTCGCTATTAATTGAGCCAGCATCAGTAAGCGTCATTCATTACTCTGAATCCGGTTCCGCTGTTTCAAAACTAAATGACACTGGTTCTGAATGGCTAACCAAATTAAATGAGGAAGCAATTAGGACTCCTACCCTCGGTGGCGAAAGTGGAAGCGATTAACCATGGCGAGAATCATTCATACGTTTGACAATCCGCAACGCTTCGTTTCGGGCACCGTTGGAATGCCAGGTGAGCGGACGTTCTTCTTGCAGGCCAGAATCGATGCCCGAATCGTTAGTGTTTCACTCGAAAAGCAGCAGGTTGCCTTGCTTGCGGATCGCCTCACTGAATTGTTAGACCAAGTTGCACGCGCTGAAGGCATAGACATTTCATACTTTGGTCCAGCTGATTTAGAGCCACTGGATAACCCGATCCAAGAGGAATTCCGCGTTGGAACTTTGGCTTTAGGTTGGAACACTGAAAGCCAGCAGGTTGTTATTGAGGCTCACGCAACCTCTGAGACTTTTGAGGACGTTCCAGACTTAGAGGAAGATTCCAACGTTGGTCCAGATGTGTTGCGAGTGCGGTTAACCGGACCGATGGCTACCGCATTTTGCTCGCGCGCCATGGCAGTAGTTTCAGCGGGACGACCGCCTTGTCCAATATGTACTGAGCCGCTTGACCAACAGGGCCATATATGCCCAAGAGCCAATGGTTACTTAAGAAGAGGTTAAGTAAGTCTAAAAAACTGGCCAGGGGACTGCGGGCCAATGCGGACTTGGGCTAGGCATAACTTTTTTGTCCAATAAATA